>CAZHVH010000388.1:0-3759 GCA_964535855.1 uncultured bacterium | reverse complement strand
AACTCTGGCGGTTAACTCGCTCGATCTGGTCGTTCCGAAGGGTTCGGTCTTCGGATTTATCGGCGTCAACGGCGCCGGGAAGACGACTACTGTCCGCATGATCATGGGTCATCTACATCCAACCTTCGGCGAGGTATACACTCTAGGGACCGATCCGTGGTCCCACGGAGAACCTGAACGGCGTCGTATCGCCTATGTCTCGGAGAACATGGATCTCCCGCCGTGGATGAACCCTGGGGAGGTCATAGAGTTCAACTCGTCCTTTTATCCGGGATGGAACCGGTCATTGGCTGAGCGGTTGCTCAAGGAGTTCGGACTTCATGATGCCGGTCGATATCGATCGTTATCTAAGGGTCAAAGGCGAACGCTATGTCTGATATTAGCCCTCTGCCAGAACGCCGATCTGATCGTCCTGGACGAACCCACACTCGGTCTGGATGTGGTGGCCCGCCATAAATTCCTCGACCATGTGCTCGATCTGGCCTGCGATGGGAACAGGACGGTTTTCATCTCATCGCATCTCCTGAGCGATCTGGAACGGGTGGTGGATCGGATAGCCATCATAAGAAAAGGACACCTTCGCCTAGCGGGGGAACTGGAGGAGCTTAAAGAGAGGATACGCAAGATCTATCTGCCCATCGCTGTGGAGAGGGAGACCCTATCGAGGTATTTCGATCTGGTTCGGTATGAATCGTCGGAGGGCACGACTATCTTCACGGTTCTCGATTTCGACGAGGGGCGATTCCGCGCCTTATGTGAGGCTGTCAGATGCGGCGAAGGTGCAAGGGTATACGGGTTCAACCTCGAAAACCTCTTTGCGGAACTGGAGGGGGAGTGAGATGTTCGGAGGGATGATCAGGTATGAGCTTAGGAAGGCCATGCCGTTTTACGCTCCGATCATGATTATCATGATCGGATATGTCCTGTTTCGGGGACGGCCGCTGAGAGGGGACGATCCGATGATTATGGCGATGGCTATCGCGCAGGGATGGATTTTATCGTGGGCCATCTTCAGGGATCCGGAGAACACACGGCCTTTTATCTTCTCAAGACCTTTCTCGCGCCGCCGCCTCTTCCTCGTACGATGGACATCGGGTCTTCTAATTCAGGCCATAGGTCTCGCCATTATTTTTCTGATCCTCATCACCGGCCTGCGCAGTTGGCTTCAGATCAGGCTCGGCTCCCTCTACCATCCCAGGGTCAGATGGCTTGAGCTGGAGGCCCTTCCGAGCATCGGCCTGTTCTCAATCTTAAGCTATGAGGTGGGGATGTTTTTCAAACTCAGGGCGGAGGTTTCCCCCTATCGTCCAAAGAGTTTGGTGAGGGGCATCGTTCAGGGTTTAGCCATCGGTCTGACAGCCCTTCTCCTTTTGGATCTGTTCTGGGGATTTGTGCTCAGTCCATGGCGGATCGGCCTTCCGATCGAGATCCCTCCGATCCCCGGCGGAAACCCGTTCCCGTTGATCTATATCGCTGTCGTCTCAGTGTTGGCGACAGTGGCCTCGATCCTCTGTTATGAACGTATGGAGGTGGAAGGATGAGATCGCACCCCCTTATCAACGTCGCGGCTTTCATCATCCTCCTTCCGATCTTCGCCTTTACGTTTACGATGCCCCTGATCGGTTTGATGGACAACATCAAAGGGTTTCTTCATCATCCCCGCTGGTTTGACCCTTTATTTCTCATTCCCTCGATCCTGCTTTACGTCACAGCGGCGGTTTTGATCCTATGGAAAGGTCGTTTAAGCTCCGGTCTATTATCCCTCTTCGTCGCTTTCGGCCTGTTGATCGCACATGCGTCACTTTTCGAGATGCCAAGGCGCTACCTCCTTTCGATAGGAAGTTACAGCCGGACCCTCGGCGTCGATGTATACTGCAACGGGGTTTATCTGGGAAAAACGCCTCTGACGATCTCAGAGGATGAATTCCGACGGAAAGTTAAACCGTGGCGAACCCCTCCACGCCAGGATATCATCCTCTGGTCCGGGCATCCCAGATATCGGTCGTATGGCACGGCTTTCCTCTATCATGTCCCCCATGATCCCTTCGACTGGAACCGCAAGGAGAACAGACACATATTCTCCCAAGACCTTAGGGATGAGATCAAATCGGCTCGATATTGGTGGCATTTCGAGAAAGATGGATGTGTGGGCCTTGCCCGAATCGGAAATTTCGTGAGAGGAGCTGGCGGCGGACGGATCATAACCGTCTACGCCGACCCGGATATCCTCTACCCCTCCCTCAAACCACATCTGAGGTTGCTTCTACACTCCCTAAGGCGATCCGGCTATAAACCGAGCGAGGAATGGATAGCCCATTTTCGCAGATACATGGATCTGCTGTTTTACGATTTCTATCGTGAGACCCGAAGGGATCCCAGATTGAAAGATGCCCTTTACGCCGTCATAAAGGCTGAGTTCGGCATCGAGGATGAGATGTCCGAGGGGGAGGTCGAACGCGCGATGGATGAGATCACGGATCGAGTTGAGAGGGCCGGGGCGTTTACGATCCCTTCGCCCGAGTCGGTCGCCATCGACCTACTGGGCGATAGGATATCCGATGTCCTTGAAAGACGGTTCTCCGATCTGATCCCGTTTGCCCTGAAAGATGGCGGATTCTTCACATCCAGGATGGGCGACGAGGAGATCATAACCTTTCGTTCCAAAGGACGGGCGGCTCGGTTTTTGCCGCTGGAGTATGCCATCAGACGGATCAAACCTCTCGGATTGCTCGATCGGCTGATCTATGAGTCGAGCTATGGATCAACTCCAAATCCGCGTCTCATAGCTCTTATCGGGAACTATCGTTGTGATGAGACGGAGCGAATTGTGAGACGTTACCTGCGGGATTTGGCTGGTGGGACCGGACCCATATCGCGTTTTCAGAGGTTTCGAGCCGCTTGGTTCGTCTCTATGATAGACAATCCCATGCTCGAGGAGGATCTCCGTTTTTTCCTAGATCATCTTCATCCAAATGAGAGCTTTATAGAGGCACATCTCAGGGCCTCCACCGTCGATCCGGATTGGCTGGCCGACTGGATATATCACTCCTCGATCACCGATCAGGACAAAGCGCGATACCTCCCCAGAATCAATTCCAAACGATCATATACCTATCTGCGGGATCTGATCGAGCGAAACCCCTCCGCGCGCGAAACGGTGGTCTTAACCCTCGCCGGGAGACCAAATCCGGCGCTGGATCAGCTCTTGATAGATCTTCACAAACGAGGATATCCCTTGGAAGGAGACCTCATCCGGGCGATGTTCCTCTGCGATACGCCGAAAGTCCGGGCATATCTTCACGAGCTCTGGGGCAGGGATAGCTTCGCCAAGCTGCTTACGATCCCCATCCTTTCGGAAACGGACACGCCTGAGGCGCTGTCCATACTGAAGTCCTGGTCCGGAGATCCTGATGAGAGGATCAGATCGGCGGCTCGGAGATCTCTGGAGGAGCTAAGTAAGCTCGACCGTCAGGCAGCCGATTTGATCTCAGGCAGGATAAAGCCGAGGGATCTCCTCCCCGCCTATACACCATACCGCTGGAATGGAAGGGATTATGTGCCTTGACCGAGTGTTGTATCTGTGCTAAAATGTCGGGCGAAAAAGCGAGCTTTGGAGGCAAGAATAGATGAGCAGACTGGCCATAAACGGCGGTCCTAAAGCCGATCAACTGACATAAAGGGTTGGAGGGATGGAGATGACAGGGTATGAGAGGATGATGACGGCGCTCAGACGTGAGGAACCGGATATGGTGCCCGTCT
>CAZHVH010000387.1:0-3768 GCA_964535855.1 uncultured bacterium | reverse complement strand
GTCGCTCAGGTGCTGGTCTCACGAGGATATGACGAGGAGGAGGCGGCCAGGAAATTCCTCTACCCAAGTCTGGACGACCTTCACGATCCACTTCTGCTTCCGGATATGGATCGGGCCGTCGAGCGAATCAGGAAGGCCATCTCCGGCGGCGAGAACATATGGATCTACGGCGATTACGACGTGGACGGAACGACGGCGGTCAGCGCCCTTATGTTGACCTTCAGGAGGATAGGAGTTGAGGCAAACTATTACATTCCAAACAGGCTTATAGAGGGATACGGGCTGAACAGGGATGCCATAACGGAGCTGAAGGACAAGGGATGCGACCTGCTGATCACGGTCGACTGCGGCATATCAGCACATGAGGAGATCGAATACGCCAACGAGATCGGGATGGACGTGATAGTCACCGATCACCATCACCCTAAAGGAGACAACCCCCCCGCCTGTTGTATCATCAACCCGAAGCTCCCTGATAGCTCCTATCCGTTTAAGGATCTCGCCGGTGTCGGGGTCGCCTTTAAGCTGATCCAGGCTCTGATGTCGGAGTTGGGAGATGAGGAATTCCCTGAATCGCTGTTGGACCTCGTCGCACTGGGGACGATAGTCGACGTAACACCTCTGACGGGCGAGAACAGGGTACTCGCCCGGTTCGGGCTAGAGAGACTCACTGAAAGGAGCAGGATCGGCATTAAAGCCCTATGCGATGCCATAGGATTGAGCTCAAAGGTGAGATCCTATCACGTCTCCTTCCTCATCGGTCCTAGGCTCAACGCCTCAGGAAGGCTTGACACGGCCCACAGCGTGGTGGAGCTCCTGACCACGGACTCATATGAGAGGGCATATCAGATCTCGCTTAAACTCAACGCCGATAACCTGGAACGCCAGAAGATAGAAAGCCAGATATTGGCTCAGGCCACGGATATGGTCGGAGCTATGGATCTGAGAAAGGAGAAGGGGATAGTCCTGGCCTCAGATACATGGCATAGAGGTGTCGTCGGGATAGTCGCATCGAGGATCGTGGAGAGGTTCTACAGGCCTACCATTTTGATAGCGATCGAAGAGGAGGAGGGACATGGCTCCGGCAGAAGCATACCGGAGTTCGATCTCTTCGAGGGTATCTCCAGATGTGCCGATCTGCTGATCGGATTCGGCGGACACAGGGCCGCCGCCGGGATCAAGATCGAAAGGGAGAGGATACCGGAATTCAGAAAACGGTTCGCCGAGGTGGTGGGTGAGGCTCTCTCGGAGGAGGATTTGACCCCTAAGGTGGAGATCGACGTCGAGACGCCGCTGCATGAGTTAAATCTAGAGTTGGTGGAGGAGATGGAGCTCCTTGAGCCCTTCGGCTTCGGAAATCCCTCCCCGCTTTTTGCCGTCAGAAACGTTCTGGTGTCGGGAAACCCGACCGTGATGAGAGGGGATCATCTCAGATTTTACGTCACGGATGGTGCGGGTGAGACGAGGGAGGTCATAGGGTGGAATCAGGGCAAGCTTCAAACTCCCCTTTCCAATAGGAACATCTCGCTCGATATAGCCTTTCAGCCCAGGTTGAACGAGTGGGGAGGGGTTAAGAGGTTAAGGCTCGATATGAGGGATATCCGAATCCATCAGAGGGATTCTCTGGCCCTCTATCCAAGCGGGGAGGAGTCGCCGGTCAAGCTGGTGGATAGGAGACATATACCCGACAAGTTCAAATATCTTGAGAGGCTCATCGATCGGGGAGAAAAGGTGATAATCTACGTCAGAGGAGAACCGGAGCTGAGGAAGCTGGCGGAGGAGCTGGGGCGAAGGATCGGCGAGGGGAATCTGGTCGTGATAAAGGAAAAACCGGATGAACCGGTTGAGGGTGATGTGATCGCCTCATGTGTCGTCCTGCCTCAGGAGGTCCAGGCCAAGCACATCGTCTTCTGCCACCCTATCCCCAGCAGGACCGATTTCGCCCGGATGTGCCGTCCGGCCTTCCTATCCGACTCCCCTACCTATATCCACCTCATATTCAACCAGAACGACGTCCAACATGCCGTGAGATCTGTTTTCGAACGGCATCCTGGAAGGGAGGAGCTGGAGAAGCTGTACAGATCCATACGTCGAATTATCTCCGAAGATGGGGATATCAGATTTGAGGATCTAAAGGCGAGATCTGAGCTGAGGATGATGAGGGAGGATGCCATCCTGAAGGGAGTGGAGATATTCAGGGAGCTCGGCCTCATCGAGGATGATCCATCCGGAGCGATCAAGCTCAATGAAACGAGGAAGGTAAGCCTCTCCGACTCGGAAACCTTTATTCGCTGTGAACAGGCCAAATATGAAGCCTCGATCTTCTTGAATCGCCTCCTTTGGCGCAGCATAACCGATCTATGGGAAGAGATGAGAGATGCCGTTCAGGAATTACGCTGAGGACCTCAACCGGATAATATCCGCTATCAGTTCCTATTCCACACCGGATAACATAGATCTGGTGAAGGAGGCCTTCCACTTCGCCGAGGAAAAACACAGAAATCGTAAGAGAGCATCGGGGGACCCTTATTTCACACATTGCATTGAGACGGCCAAAATACTGATCGAGCTTAACATGGATGCTCCGACGATCGCCGCCTCCCTTTTACATGACGTGATGGAGGACGAGGGGGTGAGCTACCAGGAGCTGGCGGAGAGGTTCGGGACGGAGATCGCCGATATGGTGGGCGGCGTGACCAAGATAAGCTCGATAGAGTTCTTCGGATCAAGCGAGGAGAGACAGGTCGAGAACTACCGCAAGCTGACGATCGCCATGGCCAGGGATATAAGGGTGCTGTTGATAAAGCTGGCCGATAGATTACACAACATGCGAACGCTGGGATATCTGGCGCCCGAAAAACAGAGGAAGATCGCCCTCGAGACGCTGGAGATATACGCCCCTCTGGCCCATAGGCTGGGGATGTTTAGGATGAAGGTCGATCTGGAGGACCTGGCCTTCAAACATCTTCATCCGGAGGAATACCGTCAGATCGCTCAACTGGTCAGCGAAAAGCGGGAGGAGAGGGAGAGATACACCAAAGAGGTGGCGGGGAAAATCAAAAATGTGCTGGAGGAGGCCGGAATAGAAGCGGAGGTATGGGGCAGACCAAAGCATTTCTACAGCATATACAAGAAAATGAGGAGACAGAACATACCTTTTGAAAACCTCTACGACCTCATCGCCTTCAGGGTTTTGGTTAAGGATGTTCCGGATTGTTACTCCGCCTTGGGCGTGATCCACTCCAAATGGACTCCCATTCCCGGCAGGATAAAGGATTATATCGCCCTGCCCAAATCGAACAGGTATCAGTCCCTTCATACCACCGTGATAGAGTCGGGCAGGCCTGTGGAGATACAGATCCGCACCTATGATATGCACAAGATAGCCGAATACGGCATAGCGGCCCACTGGAAATACAAGGAGGGCGTTTCAGGTCAATCCCCATACGACAATTATATCGCCTGGCTCCGTTCGCTTGTGGAGCAGATGAGAGACGTCAATAAACCCGCTCAGTTCATCACCTCAATAAAGACAGAGCTGGCGCCGGAGGAGATATACGTCTTTACGCCCAAAGGCGATCTGAAAGTGCTTCCCGAAGGGGCCACGCCGATAGACTTCGCCTATTCCGTCCATACGGAGATAGGACATCACTGCGTGGGGGCTAAGGTCAACAGCAGATTTGTCTCCCTCCGTCATAAGCTTCAGACAGGTGATATCGTTGAGATCATAACCGATCCGAACGCCACGCCGAGCAGGGACTGGCTTAG
>CAZHVH010000386.1:0-3772 GCA_964535855.1 uncultured bacterium | reverse complement strand
TTCATCGGGCCGCGGCGGAGGGATATGCCGTCTTGGTTGGGATAAACGACTATATGTACATAACTCCTAAGCTGAATTTCTGCGAGAATGACGTGAAGGTATTCAAACAGACGCTGATCGAAAAGGCGGGGTTTAAGCCGGAGAACATAAAGGTGCTGCTGAGCAAAGAGGCCACTAAGGTGAACATAATGAAGGCCATAACGCATTGGCTTGCCGACAGGGTGAAGCCTGGGGATAAGGCTATCTTCTATTTCAGCGGACATGGCGTGCAGATCGCTGATGATAACGGCGATGAGGCAGATGGAAAGGATGAGATGTTATGTGCCTACGACTCGGCACTGTACGATATAACCTTCATAAGGGATGACGAATTGGATAGATGGTTCCGCAAGATAAACACCACCGATAAGATCGTCGTCCTGGATTGCTGCCACTCCGGCACAGCCACCAAGGACGCCTCCATATGGAACACGGTCAAGGAGTATTACCCGGACCCGAAAAACCCGATCAAACACGTCACGGGGAAGGAGCTGGAGAAATTCAAGGATTACATCGATGAGGATTACCTCACGTCGGCTAAGGGTCTAACCGGATTCAGGGAAACCTTTGAGAACACGGTTCTGGTCTCGGCCTGTGATGCGAATCAGGTCGCCGTCGAATCGCAGAAGGTGGGACACGGCCTGTTGACTTATTATCTGACGAAAGGATTGGCGGGGCCCGCGGATCTCAACAAAGACGGCGTTATCACGGTGGAGGAGGCGGCTACCTTCGCCAGAAAACACATCAAATCGGATGGATATGAGCAGGACCCTCAGCTTGAGGGCGATTACGTCGGGAAGAGCTTCGTCGGAGCTGTGGAGACGACCATACCGTACGGCCTGGTTAAGTCCGTATCCGGCAAAACGGTAAAGCTCAGCCTGGGGAAAAAGGACGATGTGGTCGAGGGATCGATCTACACGATCTTCCCATCCGATGCCACCCAGCTCACAGGCCAGGGCAAGGGCAAGGTGAAGATCGTCTCCCTCTCCGAGAACGAATCGCTCGCCACGCTGATAGACGGCGCCGTCTCTCAGGGCGATAAAGCCGTTTTGTACGCAAAACCGATCACCTCCTCTAAACTCCTCATCTACCTCGAAGACCCGATAACCGATGAGGACTCACCGCTTTTCAAGAGGTTCGCGGGACAGCTCAAATCTGCCATGACCTCGGCACTTAAGGGACTGAAATTCGTCCAACTGGTCGACCGAAATGTCGTGCCCGATAAGTTCATCAAAACCTGGATCTCCAAGACCGACGGCGGCAAGATGCTAAAGGTAAGGATGAAGGTCATAAACGTGAACCTGAACAAGTCGTGGCAACCCTACGAGATAAAATCCTCACCTGGCAAGCTCGTTGAGGCGGGTAAAAAGCTGATCGAGAAGGCGAGCGACGGCGAGCTGAAAATGGGATACGTCCTGAAAAACCTCATCGCCATTAAAAACCCCACTCAAGCGTTCAAGATCAATCTCTCAGTGGATAAAGAGGTCTATAAGATCGGCGATACGGTCAAAATCGCGGTTCAACCGGAGCGGGATTGCTATATAACCGTCCTCGACATAACCACCAGCGGAAAGGCCTACGTGCTTTTCCCGAATCAGTATGAGAAGGAGAACCTGGTAAGGGCAGGCCAGCGATTTACCATACCATCGGTCGGAGATTACGAGATCGAAGTAGGAGGTCCTCCGGGGATCGAGATGGTGAAGGTAATAGCTACGACGAAACCGTTGGATCTCAGTTCGCTCAATCCGGATGATCCAAACTCTCCGATCAAGTTTTTCTCCTCGGATAACCTCTTCCAGCTGGTCGATCTGCCGACCAAAGATCTCAACCTCGTCCCCGTTAATCAATGGGCGACCGAATCCGTCACCTTCAAGATAGGTAAAAGTAACATATACAAGGAAGAGCGAGCACCTCTGATCCTGCCCATGCTTGAATAATCCGGACGCATAATGTAAAATAGCGTCCGCCAAATCTCTCCGAGGAGGGAATTACCGCATGTCAGAGGGCGCAATTGAGGCTGAAGTGATCGGTGTGGAAGAGTTTTATCCTCACACCGCCTCTCCGGGCGAGGAGGTGAAGTTATATAGACGTTTGGAGGATATGTACAAACCCAACGCTATAACCGTGTTGAATCAGAAGGGTGAACCCATAGGATACCTCGACCCATCGATCGCCGAAGGGATATTGGCGAAGATGAAGGAGGGGATCAAGTTCAAGTGCGTCGTGACGGGCAGGGAGGAGGACGATAAGATCCTGGTACGCATCTTCGAGCTGGGCAAACCTGAGATCGAACCCGCCTATCCGGAGGAAGAGGAGCTGGAGGAACTGCTGCTGGAGGAAGAGGAGGACGAAGAGGAGGAGGAACTGGACGTGTTAAACATATCGGCCGTGCCCATCGTTGAGATAGATACCGAGGATATACCCATTCCCATCGAGGAGATCGAAGGGGAAGAAGAGTAACGATGCGTGATAAGGTTTTAATAGTCGATGACGAACAAAACGTATGTCAATCCCTGAAGGACGTCCTGGAGGACGAGGGGTATCAGGTGGAAATTGCGTTCAGCGGCGAGGAGGCCCTGGAGAAGATACCGGAGCTTCACCCCGATGTCGTCCTCCTGGACGTCCTCATGCCGACGGGGATCGACGGACTTGAGACGCTGAAGCGGATCAAGGATGAATGGCCCTCCATCGCTGTGGTGATGATCTCCGCCCACGGCACGATCGATATGGCACTGAAGGCGATAGAGCTTGGAGCTGTGGATTTCATCGAAAAACCACCTCATCTCGAAAGATTGCTCGCCAGGATACGTCAGACCGTGGAACAACGCAAACTGGAGATGCAGCACAGGCTCATCATGGATGAGATGAAACAGCATAAGATCATCGCCACCAGCCGATCGATGAGAAGGGTGATCAAGACCGTCGAAAGGGTCGCACCTACCAACGCATACGTCCTCATAACAGGTGAAAGCGGAACGGGAAAGGAGCTGATAGCGAGGGCCATCCATAACCTCAGCCCGCGGAAGGGATATCCTTTCGTCGAGGTCAACTGCGCCGCTATACCCAAGGACTTAATAGAGGCTGAGCTGTTCGGCCATGAGAAAGGTGCCTTTACAGGGGCGATCGCTCGTAAGGAGGGGAAGTTCGAGCTGGCCGACAAGGGAACTCTCTTCCTGGATGAGATCGGCGATATGTCCCTTCAAACTCAGGCCAAGGTGCTCAGGGCGATAGAAACCCAGAAGTTCCAAAGGGTGGGCGGGACGAAATCGATCAAAGTCGACGTCCGGATCATAGCGGCTACGAACAAAAATCTCAAAGAGGAGATGGCTAAGGGAAACTTCCGAGAGGACCTCTACTACAGGCTAAACGTCGTGCCGATATATATCCCACCGCTTCGGGACCGACCGGAGGATATCCCCCCTCTTGTCGATCATTTCCTCGCCATCTTCTGCCGGCAGAACAAAAAGCCGATCAAGAGGTTATCAGACGAGGCAATGGAGGTGTTCACCAGGTATAGATGGCCCGGAAATGTGAGGGAGCTGAGAAACCTGATCGAGAGGTTGGTGATACTTTCAGACTCACAGGTCATCGGGGTGGACGACCTGCCGGATGAACTGTTCGAGACGGATTCACTTCAACCCTCGTTTGAGGGTAAAACCCTACGTGAGGCCAAGATGGCCTTCGAGAGGGACTTCATCCTAAGAAAACTGGAGGAGCATGACTGGAACGTAAC
>CAZHVH010000385.1:0-3778 GCA_964535855.1 uncultured bacterium | reverse complement strand
GCCGTACTGGCTCAGGGGTTTCGGGGATCTGGGATATGTGTTGGAGGATGAACGCGTCATCGAGGAGGCTCGGCTGTGGATCGAGGCGGCGATCTCGAGCCAGAAGGAGGACGGATATTTCGGCCCGAGGGCAAACCTCACCGCCCTGGAGGGGCGACGAAGATCGACCGGCAAACCGGACCTGTGGCCCAACATGCTGATGTTAAACGTGCTGCAGTCCTATCATGAGTTCTCAGGCGATGGACGGGTTCTGGAGCTCATGGAGAGGTATTTCAGATGGGAGCTGGAGGTGCCGGAGGAGGATTTCCTCCTGCCGTTCTGGCAACATATGAGGGCGGGTGATAACCTCGCCAGCGTATACTGGCTCTATAACCGTATCGGCGAGGAATGGCTGCTGGAGTTGGGCGAGAAGATACACCGCAACACGGCGGATTGGACGAACGGGATTCCCAGTTGGCACAACGTCAACATCGCCCAGTGCTTCCGAGAGCCGGAGACATATTATCAGCAGTCCAAGGATCCAAAACATCTGACCGCCACCGAGCGGGACTATCAGACGGTCTGGGGCATATACGGTCAGGTTCCCGGAGGCATGTTCGGCGGGGATGAAAACTGCCGTGAGGGCTACTACGGCCCCCGTCAGGGGATTGAGACGTGCGGCATTGTCGAGATGATGCACTCCTGCCAGGAGCTCATAAGGATAGATGGCGATGTGAGATGGGCTGACCGATGTGAGGATGTCGCCTTTAACTCCTTCCCGGCCGCCTTAACTCCCGATCTTAAAGCCCTGCGATATCTTACCGCACCTAATCTGATCCTCTCAGACAGCGGCGACAAACATCCCGGGTTCAACAACAGGGGCCCCATGCTTCTCATGACCCCGCACCGTCATAGATGCTGTCAGCATAACTTCGGGATAGGATGGCCCTATTATGCCGAAAACCTGTGGGCCGCCACACCCGATAACGGCCTAGCTGCCCTGCTCTATGCGCCCTGCCAGCTCACGGCGAAGGTGGGCGATAGGGTTACGGTGAGCATAGAGGAGAAGACCCTCTATCCGTTTGACGAGGTGATCCGTATGAGCGTGAAAACCTCGAAGCCGGTTCAGTTTCCGATCTATCTGCGCGTGCCGGGCTGGTGCGATGAGCCTCAGCTTGAGATAAACGGCGAATCCGCGAAGCTAAGCGCCAGGCCGGGGACATATATCATGATAAACCGCCAGTGGTCCGACGGCGATGAGATATCGCTGCGGCTGCCGATGAAAATATGGCTCAGAGTGTGGTCGAGGAACGGAGACAGCCTATCGGTGAACCTCGGCCCTCTGACCTTCTCGCTCAGGATAGGGGAGAGATATGTGCGCGTGGGAGGGACTGAGAGATGGCCTGAGCTGGAGATTCATCCCACCACACCCTGGAACTACGGGCTGCTTATAAGCGAGGATGATCCGGAGTCCTCCTTCCAGATCGTCCGCGGGGAGTGGCCGGATAACGACCAGCCCTTCGAGGTCAACTCATCGCCCATTCAACTCCTCGCTACGGGGAAGAGGATACCGGGGTGGAGACAGGATGAGCTGGGCTTGGTCGGAAGGGTACCTCAGAGCCCCGTCAGATCGGATGAACCCGCTGAGAGGATCACCTTGATCCCGATGGGCGCGGCGAGGCTGAGGATCTCGGCCTTTCCAAGGGGCACCTGAAATCAAGCATATTCTTTTGCCTTCAGATCCTCCAGAATTTTCCGGATCAATGGCTTTAACTTGGGGATATCATCGATAATCTCAAATTTTCTGATCACAGCGCTGGAGACAAGATCGTTATCTTTGAATTCCTCGAAATCCATGTCCCCTACAAAGCCCTCAATCGCCTGCAAGGCGTTTAGGATATCCCTTAAGTATAGCCTTGGATCTCTCATAGGTAGATGGTCTCCTTCAGGATGTTCTCCTCAATCTCCTTTCTGATCGTATCTATGGGGACGACGTCAACTGAAACACGCAATCTCTCCTCAAGGAAATCAGCTAGGCCGACGAAATCAAACAATGTGGCCCCATCAAGGAATCTCACGAGGATATCCAGGTCGCTTCCCCTTTTCTGCTCCCCTCGTGCATATGAGCCGAAAACTCCTACAATCTCAGCTTTGTATCTTTTCCTTACATGTTCGTCCAAACCTTTGAGCGTTTTTATGATTCTTTCAATCTCCTCGCTCATGTCCTCCCTCCTCGTCCGCCGCAGGCAGACCCTATATTCAAATATATCACAGATCCCCGTAGATCTCAATAAATTGCCCGATGTTGACTCAGAATCCCGACCGTTGTATTATAAAGCTTTGGAAAGATATCCTTGGGGAAGCGAAGATGAACGATCTCTACCGCAGAATATTGACTCTCGAGGCTCCCGGCGGTCAACCTACTTGGGTTCAGATCGTAGCTCCCACGGTCGTGAGGCCTGGGGGGAGTTTCACGCTGAAGGTCTCCGTCGCCGATGAGATGGGTTACCCGTCGCTGGAGTGTGACGGCGTCCTCAGGATAATCGGGGATTTCGCCGATCCTCCTCAGATGGAGGTGAAATTTGAAAGGGGAAAACCGGCGATCGATCAGATAAAGGGAGTAGCGGTCCACCGTGAGGGGCTGTATCGATTCCGAGGTGAGATCTCCCTGGACGGCCGAAAGCGGATTTTCCCGAGTAACCCGATCCGCTGCAGATCTGACGGCCCCTTCATCTATTGGGGCGATCCCCATGTGCATACGGTCTTAAGCGACTGCCACCCCCGCATGTGCCGGTCGTTGAATTTCTGTTACGTGGCCGCCAGATGGTTCGCCGGGCTGGACTGGGTTTCGGTTGCCGATCACGTCTCAAACGGCCGTTGCACGGTGGGGAAATGGCTCGAGCAGAGGGCCGTCTGTGAGGCCTTCAACGATCCGCCCGATTTCGTCACCCTGCCGGCATATGAGGCATCCTTTAAGGGAGGCGCTGGGGGGGATAACAACGTCTACATGCTCCGCTGGCCCGATATCTTCGTCGAGGATTATGAGGAGGGCACGGTCAAAACGATGTGCCGGAAGCTCTCGGAGAAACTGAAACCCGTCGAGGAGTTCTTCGTGGTTCCACATCACACGACCCGCACGGGCAAACATGGGGAGATCAACCCCGACATCTATCCGGGGGAGGATCTGATGCCGGTGGTGGAGATACACTCTAAATGGGGGACGAGCGAATACAGGGGCAATCCCAACCCGCTGCATAGGATCCATCCCGGCCCCTCCTATGCCGTGGATCTGCTGAATCGGGGTTTGAGGTTGGGATTCATCGCCGGGACGGACACCCATTCCACGATGCCCGCCGGTTTCGGAGAGGAGCATCTGGATCGTCCGCCCGGCTTGACGGCCGTCTTCGCCGAGGAGCTGACCCGACGTTGTATCTATGAGGGCATACGCACCCGGAACTGCTATGCCACAAGCCTGGAGCGGATATACCTGGACGTTCAGATAGCCGATCTCAATCCAGGCGGGTCCGTGGAATGGCCGAACCCGAGGATGCCGAGGAGGATCAAGGCGACGGCGGCAGCCGTAAGCGACATCCTCGCCCTGGAGGTCGTCCGAAACGGGCGAACCGTCCACGCGGAATCCCCCAACTGTTGGCGGGGTCAGATGGAGTTCGTCGATGATTCAGATCTTGAGGCCGAGAGCCTCGTTTCGGAGTATCTCGGCAGGTTCACCTACTATTACGTCCGTGTTACCTGTGCCTCCGGAGCACAGGCGTGGTCCAGCCCTGTCTGGCTGATCCTT
>CAZHVH010000384.1:0-3781 GCA_964535855.1 uncultured bacterium | reverse complement strand
TAAACCCTATGATCATACGTGAATGACAACGAATTTACTCCACCGGCCTCTCTCCGATCTCGACCTCAACCTTAAGTTTCTCACCCTTTCTCATAAGCTCGATCTGAGTCTTATCGCCGGGCTTGGATGATAGAACGGCGTTGACCAGATCATCCTTGCCTCTGACCTCACGGCCGTTGAAGGCGACGATCACGTCCTTCACCTTTATCCCGGCCCTGTCAGCGGGCGATCCCTTGTAGACCTTGCTGACGACAGCGCCTCTCCTGTAGGGAGCCGTTTCGAGTTTTTTTACATCGATCTCCCGAAGATCATATACCCGCACGCCGAGGTAACCTTTTCCTTCGACCTTCCTCCCCATCTCTATCTTGTTGATCATTCCGAGGGCGTCTCGAATGCGCATCCTCACGCTATCGGATTTGACCTCCCTCATAGCGTCCTCAAGCGCTTCCCTCACCACCTCGAGGGATTTTCGGGACCCCATTCGATATCTCCACGCCTGCTCGATCGTCCGCTTGAACTCCTCGGCCTGTTTTGGGTTATAGGCCCTCATTATCGACGGTGAGCCGGTGAAGGGTTCAGTCGCTCTCACGCTGGGGATAGACCTTATCTTAGGTAGCTTGACCGATGGCGGTGGCGGCGATGATCTCACAAGCGAGGTCAGATCGCCCAGTTTGGCGAAATCTATCCTCCCGACGAGATTGACGATCTGCGTCTCCGAATCCTTCCTGTTGAGAACCAGCAATCCGATGGTCTCGCCCTTGCCGTTTTCAAGCGTCCATAGTGCCGTCATGTAGTTTCTCACCGGCGCTGACATCATGATCTTCTTCCAGCCCGATGATCTCAGCCTCTCCTTCAGCTTCTTGACCAGCTCTTCGAACTTACGTCCATCCCCGGTGGAAGAAAACTTCCTGATTCTGACGTAGGATAGATCAGAGAGCAACGGCGTTACGGAAGGGGCGATCCCCTGAAGCAGGGATTTAGAGGCAGCCAGAGCCGGTCCCGTCAGATCCAACATCTCCTTAAGCGTAACTCCGGTGCTCTCTATGAGGTCGTCAAGCTCGACCGGAGCACCTACCCCGCCGATCCGTGCCATTCCTCCTGATTTAGGCACGAAAAGAACATCGTTCGGATGTAGTTCGACCTTCGAGCCTGAGCTTTCGGCGTTCACCCTATCGATCGAGCCGTCGGGATGGATTACCCATACATCCCTCAGGTTCGCTTCCTTCAGAGCACCTCCCGCCAGAGTTAGAGCTTTGGCGATTGAAATCACGCCCTTAACGTTGTAAAGCCCCGGATGTTGAACGCATCCTATCACTCTTATATCGGCGAGGGCCGGTAGGGCTAAAATCGTCAGGATTAAGATGGCATAAAGGGGCTTAAATCCCTTCATCCTTAACCACCTCCTCGTCTTGACTCTGCACCATAGATGTCGTCTTCATCGTCAACACGATGGCTTCGAGGAGCATCATGGAGCTCTCCTCAAGAGGTCTTGATGTCTGTCGGATTCCCTCCAACAACTTCACGGCCTCCTTTTGGGCCTGGTTCTGCCCGACGAACAGCCCTCCCAGGAACAGTCCAAGGGCGAGTCCGACGACGATTGCAGCGGCCGAGGCAAGCGCCACCAGCCTATATAGCCTGCTTCTCCTGACAGTCGATAGAAGTATCCGCTCCTTCAGACCCTCAGGAGGCTCGATATCCCTGAGCTGAGACAGCATCTCTCTCATATCCCTCATGGCCTTTCACCTTTAAACGTCGAAATATGGGGCGAGGATCTTCCTGAGCATCCTCCGACCCCTTAACACATCCGATTTCACCGTGTTTTCAGGCCGTCCCAGGATCTGCGAGATCTCTTTGTAGGATAGATCCTCCACATCCCTCAGGATCACAGCAGCCCTGTACTTCTCGGGCAGTCTATCCAAGGCCCTCCTCAGCATGAGCATCTCCTCCTTCCGCAGACATCGCCTTAGAGGATCAGGTCTCATCTCGATGAGTGACGATCCCTCATCGTTCGGATCGAGCGGTTCGGGTTCGGTTTTCCTGCGGCGTAGCAGATCTACGCATAGATTAAGGGCAGTTCTTCTAAGCCAAACATAAGCTGCCCTTTCGTCCACCTTGGATCGATATCTCCAGAGCCGTTCGAAGCTCTCCTGTGTGACGTCACAGGCGTCCTGCTCGCTTCCGAGCATGGAAAACGCCAAACGATATATGGATCTATAGCTCTCCTCCACTATTTCGGTAAATCGCTTTCTACCTATGCCCATCTATCTATCGCTCATAATTATCGTCGGATATGGCGATCCACAGAGGTTTCCCGAGTTTTCACATCTTAAAACGGAGAGAGGGACGAAAAGTTGCAAAAAAATGAGGGGGTTGGGTCAGGCCCTAGGGTGGTACTTGTCGTAGATCCGTTTCAGCCTTTCGGCGGTGACGTGTGTGTAGATCTGCGTGGTGGAGAGGTTCGAATGTCCCAGAAGCTCCTGAACGGCCCTTAGATCCGCTCCCGCCTCCAACATGTGAGTGGCGAAGGAGTGCCTCAGGATATGAGGTGAGACTTTCTTCTTTATCCCCGCCCTTTTCGTATAGATCTTCAGCCTCTGACGGAAGTTCCTGCTCGTCATACGTCTGCCCCAGTCGCTCACAAACAGCGCTCTGCAGTTCGATCCGGCCGGGATCATGCGATCTCTGATCTCAAGATACCTCTCCAGCGCTTTTTTTGCGACCTCGCCGAAGGGGAGGATCCGTTCCTTTCTCCCCTTGCCCTTCACCCTCACTGTCATCTCCGACATGTCTATATCGTTCAGGTCGATCGCCAGGAGCTCGCTCACGCGAACGCCGGTGGAGTACATCAGCTCCAACATCGCCTTGTCTCTTACCTCTATGGGCCGATCCTCCCTCGGCGCCGATAGGAGCATATCGACCTCCTCGACCGTCAGGAAATCCGGAAGCCTCCTTTCGACCCTGGGTGTTGAGATGCTCGCCGTCGGATCGGCCTCGATAAACCCCATCCTGTGAAGGAACCTATACAACGTCTTAAGGGAGGAGAGCTTGCGCTGTACCGTCGCCCTGCTCAACCCGTTCAATTGAAGCCTCGCCAGGTATCCCCTCACCGTCAGATGATCGACCTCCAGAACCGAATTAAGTCCCGACTCCCTGATATACCTCTCGAACTCCTTCAGATCCGACCTATACCCGCGCAGCGTATTGGGCGAGTAATTCCGCTCAAGTTCGAGATATCTGAGGAACCTCTCTATGTGTTTCTCCATCTTCTCCTCCTGGACAGGATAGCGGCAGCGACTTCAGAGGGGGTTATGGATGAGAGACAGACGTTGTTAGGACAATGGATCCTGTAGCATGGTGAACAGGGGAAAGGGTGTCGTATGACGATGTGATTTTGGCCGTAGGGCCTATGCCTAGTCGGGGAAGTCGGGCCGAAGAGGGCGACCGTCGGCGTGCCCACCGCCGCAGCGATGTGCATAGGTCCGCTATCACAGGAGATGAAGAGATCGCACAGCTCTATCACGGCGCCAAGCTGGAAGATATCCGTCCTGCCGGCGAGATTGATCACCTTACATCGGGTCATCTCCTCGATTTTCTCGGCCAGCGGCACATCGTCCGGCGATCCCGTGATTATGATCCGAGCGCCGGCCTCTCTGGCGAGCATGTCTGCCAGGGCGGCGAAGTTCTCCGGCGCCCACGCCTTGGACGGCCATGTGGTGGAGGGGTTTATTCCGATCACAAAATCCCTCGGCCTTATCCCGAACTGCATGAACTTGTACTGGGC
>CAZHVH010000383.1:0-3790 GCA_964535855.1 uncultured bacterium | reverse complement strand
CGAGCTCTTCCATCGAATCTCATAAGAGTCCATCTTCTTTCAACCGTTTCTTAAGTTCCTCGAAAGGTATTGTAGGCTCGTTCCGGCGTTCAGCAATGATCGCAAGATCGTGGAGATCCTCTAAGAGTTCTTCATACTCCTCAACGGGAAGAATTACGGCTGTCTTTCGCCCCTTCTCATCTACGATATATTGTTCTTGAAATTTTTTCATACCTATCCTCCTTAAGCTTCTAACAACCGATTTCGCTTAACTCTAAGTATATCCGATATAGCCGAAATGGACAAGTAGAACAGTATAGGGGCTCAATCGAGCCTTATGATCTCCCCCTTCACACCCTCCCTGGTGACCTCAAGGATGCCGTAGGATCTGAAGTGGGCGAAGATGGTGTCCGTGGGGCTTCCGGGATTAAAGAGGAGTATCCCTTTCCTCTCCTCGCACATCGCCTGATGTGAGTGGCCGAAAATGATACATCTGACGCCGTCATCCTTGAACTGTTCCATCACCCTCTCCGGCAACGTGTGTGGATCGCCCCATCCATGTATGATCCCTATCCTGACGTGCTCGACGTTTAAAACCCTCCTGTTGGGCAGCTGTCTCCTGACATCGGGGGAATCCATGTTGCCGTGGACGGCAACGAGCCTGTTTATCCTCTCGATTTCTCTAAGCGCTTCCATCGTCTCGAAATCCCCCGCGTGTATTATGAAGTCGAGCTTTCGGAGCACATCCACCAGATCATCAGGCAGACTCTGTGCTCTCTTTGGGATGTGCGTGTCCGATATCACCCCTATCCTCATCTTCCCTCTCCTTTTTCTCCTGCTCGGTGGAAATCCTCACGAAGGTCATCTTCAACGTGAAGAGCACGTTCTCCAAAAATCTCTTCTCATCCTCCGTGAGGTTTCCCTTTGTCTTCTCCTTAAGCATATCGAGTGTGTCTATGGTATGCCTTGCCAGGTTTAGGTCGATAACGGGCTTTTTGGTTTGGGTATCCTCCATCCCGCCCATGTAGGCGAAAGCGGTGTTGGCAAGGGTGGTCACGAATCCGATGAACGTGACCGGCGGCAGTTCGACCTTTTTCCTTTCATCCATAGCCACACCCCCTTACGCTAACTCCTCGGAGAATCTCCCCGTTTTGTTGACGATCTTCACCTTTCGAATCGTCCTTTCATCCGAGTTCAATATGATAAACCTGAGCGTATCCGTATCGATCACTTCGCCGGGCCTCGGCACCCCATCGCGGAGCGAGATCAAATAGCCGGCCACCGTCTCATAGTTCCCCTCGGGTATCTGGAGGTTAAATCTCATGTTCAGCTCCTCGATCTCCATTCTACCATCGCATATTATGCTCCGCTCGTCCATGGATATCAGGTGGCTTTGTCCTCCCCTTTCGCTCTGGATGTTGCCTATGATCTCCTCGATCAGATCCTCTATGGTGACGAGCCCCACCACGCCGCCGTATTCGTCCACCACAAAGGCCATCGGGTTTCTTCTGTCCTTCGGCGTATTGAGGAGCTTATGCTGAAACTCCCTCAGGAACGTATCAACCCGTTTGAGCTCCGGCACGAAGGTCAGATCCCTTCGGATAAACCTGTCGATCGTTCCCTCATCATCTCCGGAGTAGATCACATCCAGAACGTGGACGATCCCCACGATATCATCTATCCTCCTCCTGTAGATCGGATATCTGGAATAGGGATATCTGGCGGCCATATCGAGGAAATCAGATATCGACGTGCCCTTTCTCAGGGAAATCATCTCGACCAGTGGTACCATCACCTGGCCGACCGTCTTCCTGTGCAGATCCAATACGCTATGGATCATCTGCCTCTGTCTGGGCAGGATCACCCCCTCCTGTTCTCCCATGCTTGTGAGCAGCCTGAGCTCGCTCCTTCGGGCGTCGCTCTCCTCCTCTCCCTTGACGGCCGAGGCGAGCTTGGAGGAGAGACTCGTGAAGACCTTAACGACGGGATAGAAGGCCAGATGTGAGCCTCTTATCATCAGATAGGCCCTCATCATGATCGAGTTCGCCTTGGCCCTAAAGATGGACTTCGGGATAATCTCGCCGAAGAGCAGGATCAGAGGAGTCATCACGGCGGTGGTGATCGAGCTTTGCCATGCTATATCGTGCGGCCTTATCGATTTGGCGGCGAGTACCGCCATCTGAGTGGCCGATATACCCATCAGATTCGTCCCTATGAGCGTCATCGTCAGGATCTCCTCGGGCATGCTGAAAAGGGAGAGCGCCCTCGCGGCTTTAACCTCTCCTTCCTCCGCCAAAGCTCTCAATCTCATCCTGTTCGCCGATACGAAAGCCGTCTCCGAACCGGCGTAAAACGCCCTGAATCCCACGAGGATCAGAGCTATGATGCTAAAAGGTATCGCCCGCCATAATGCGGATTGCGCGGGCGATTCACCCGCCGCCCATGAGATCGAGGCCCAGAGAAACAGAGGCACCAGGAGGGATATAATCCCCTTGGTTTTCCCCCCCTTACCGCCGAGCTTACTCAGGATTACGGTCTCGACCCTCATTCCCTCGATCTTCTCCACCTCAATCCGAAGCCCCTCTATCTCTATGACCTCACCCGCCTTCGGTATCCTTCCCAGGAGGTTGATCACATATCCTCCCACGGTGTCGGCCGCCTCCTCATCCAGTTTGAGTCCGAGGGTTCTATTGATAAGTCTGACCGGCGTTCTTCCTGAGACCTCATATCTGTTTCCGCCCAGATCCTTTATCATCTCCCTCTGAGGCCTGTATTCGTCGTACTCGTCGACGATATCGCCCACGATCTCCTCTATCACATCCTCCAAGGTCACAAGGCCTGAGGTTCCGCCGTATTCGTCGACCAGTATGACCATATGGGTTTTGAACCTGGAGAAGTCCCTCAGTAATTCGCTGACCCTCCGACTTTCAGGCACGAAGTGAGGCCTTCTTATGAGGGTATCGCTCCGGTCGACCAGCAGCTCCTCTCTGACGGTCATAAAGAACTCCGCCGTCATATCCATCACGTCGAATCCTCGCCATATAGGCAGGTCTTTGGCGTAGAATATTCCGCAGATATCGTCCAGGCTCTCCCTGTATATGGGAACTCTGGAGACGCCATGTTCTTTAGCTTTGTTCAATATATCGCCGATCCTCTCCGTGCTCTGGGCACAGATCATATCGGTGCGAGGGATCATTATCTCATGCGCTTCGATATCCCTGAGCTCGAATATCAACTGGATAAGCTCCCTCTCCCTCTCCTCAAACTCCCCTTCCTCAGCGCCCGCCGAAAGGAGCGCTTTGATCTCATCGGGAGTGACCGTATCGTTAAACTCCATTCCCTTCGGCATGATCAAATCTGTGATCAGCTTCAGAATCCAGTAGGCTGGGAAGAGGAGGATGGAGATCAGCCAAAGCGGCCTGGCGGTTTTAAGGGCGAACCTCTGGGGATGTTTGAGGGCATACACCTTGGGGGTGATCTCCCCGAAGGTTAGAAGCATCAAGAGGTTGAAGATCACAGCCGCCGTAACGCCCTTTGTGCTTCCCATGAGCCCTATGAAGAGCGATCCGGTGATGCTCGAGAAGGCTATGTTGACGAAGTTATTGCCTATCAAAACGGTCACGAGCAGGCGACGGAGATCCTGATAAAAACGGACCACGGCCCTGCTGGCTCCATCCGCCTTTTCCCTTAACCTCTGAACCTGAAGCTTGGTCAGGGAGAACATCGCCGTCTCAGAGCCGGAGAAGAAGGCGGATAGTCCCAGAAGCAGAGCCAATCCGATCAGGTGAGGTAAGAAAGAGCTTATGTCCAT
>CAZHVH010000382.1:0-3799 GCA_964535855.1 uncultured bacterium | reverse complement strand
GGGATCTATCCGGGGAATCGTGTCTGACGCTTCCACCAGGAGACCCATCCCCGATGTCAGGATCAGCTACATAGGCCCCAACGGGATAAAGGGGGAGGTCAAATCCGATCGGGATGGGAATTATCGGATCACCGATCTGCCGCCCGGAGAGTATACTCTAAAGGCCGAAAGGGAGGGGTATGTGCCGAGAAGTGATCTAAAGGTCCTCATTATGGAAAGAGGGGAGGCGCTCTTCGACATACATCTCCGTGAGGAGCCAAAGCCATCGGAGGACTGGGGTGCTATCCTTGAAAGCAGGCCGAAGCTTTCCGTGATCTGGATAGGATTCAACCCGTATGAAAAACCGTTAACGTTCAGGCTGAAGATCACCCCTCAATCTCTGGAGCTGAATGGCAGAAAGGTCTCCTCGGATGAGCTTAAAGCCGAGATCGCCAATTGGGCCAAAGGACATGAAGATGTGCAGGTGGGGATCTCAGTTGATGGGGAGATGACATGGGGTGAGGTGGCACCGATCCTGGCATCAATACATGGGGTTATCAACTTCATCCCGGCTCCCCCCGTAACCGGCGATCTCCCTGATAAGCTCATCGGCTCCATAGAGGATCTGAACGGAGATCCCGTCCCAGACGTTAAAGTCGAGGTATACGATGAAAAGGTGCTATTGCCTCCTGGGATGAAAAAGCCGATGAAGGTCGTCACGTCGGACGATAAAGGGCGTTTTGAGCTAGGCGGGCTGCCCAAAGGGATTTACAGGCTGCTCTTCATCAAAGAGGGGTTCATGAGGTGGGAGACACTGCTGCCAATTCACCCCGGGATGATGAGGGAGATAAGGGGGAAGTTCCTAATGATCAGGGTGGGGGAAAAGCTTCCGGAGTTCAAGCTCTCCTCGCCTTTTCCGTTGGAACTGCCCCTCGTCGAGCATGCCGGGGCCTTGCCCGTTTTCGTTCAGCCCGTTCTGTATATCAATGCTAAAGGCGAAATGGCGGTGGACGGACGGGTTATGGGAAAGCCCGACATCTCCGAGCTCAGCAGGGAGATATCAGATAGGGCTTCTATGTCCTGGCTCATCATAGCCGCCGACAGAGAGGCGAGATGGAGCTCGATCTCAGAAGTCCTGACTGAGGAGATGATGAGGGGAATGACAAACGTCGTTCTCGTGGTCAGGAAGAAGGGATAGACTTATCGCGATCGGCCATTATGCTTCCGTTATGATCGCCCCTTTGAACTCCTCCCTTCCCTCCAACAGGGGCGGATGCTATGTCACCGGCTCGACGTTGAAGACACTCAATTCAAGGTCAAGCACGGTGTTGAAAAGCACCATCGGATGATGTATAATGATCGCCCAAACTCAGCATAGCGTCGATAGATCATAAGGAGGGAGGATATGTCCTACGAGCTCTTCTCATTGGGAAGGATTCGTTCGTTTCACGGCAGAAAAGGGGCCCAAGTGGCCTTTCCGATAGGTGGGATAGGCACAGGGACGGTATCGATAGGGGGGAGAGGTGATCTGAGGGATTGGGAGATCTTCAACCATCCCGGCAAGGGGAAACTCCTTCCTATGACCTTCTTCGCCATATGGGCGCGGGAGGAGGGAGGTGAACCTGTCGTTAAGGTTCTGGAAGGTCCCATCCAACCGCCCTATACCGGCTCTCACGGGCTCGACAGACGTATGGTGCCGGGGTTGCCCAGATTACACCACGCCACCTTTCACGGCGAATATCCCTTCGCGTGGGTGCACTTCAACGATCCGGATCTGCCGGTTGAGATCGTCATGGAGGCTTTCAACCCATTTATCCCCCTTAACGACAGAGATTCAGGAATTCCGGTCGCTATAATCCGATATTATCTCGAAAACATCTCTCAAAATCCTGTTGAGATCTCGCTGGTCGGATCGCTCATGAACGCCGTGGGATATAACGGCCACGGCCAGATAAACGGGCCCGGCGGGGGATGGTTTGGAGGAAACCTGACCCGGTTCAGAAGGGATGGGATGCTCGTCGGATTGATGATGACCTCATCCAAATATTCCGAGGATGATCCCGCCTTCGGATCGATGGCGCTGACCAGTTGGTGGGATGGGGAAACGACGCACACGCCCAGGTGGTCCAGAGCCGGATGGTTCGACGAATTACAGCAGTTCTGGGACGATTTCACACATGACGGCAGGCTCGATCCCCTTCCTGAAGAGCCGTCGCCGGACGGCAGGACGGATATCGGCTCCTTTGGACTCATAAAGAGGCTCGCCCCAGGCGAAAAGGCGCCGCTTACCTTCGCCATCTCCTGGTATTTTCCAAACAGGGTGAACGAGTGGAACAGGGAGGAGGCGGTGCGCGGCAAGCTCCTGAGGAACTTCTACGCCTCTATTTTTCAGGATGCCTGGCACGTAGCGAAATACACGTTCGAAAACCTCGAAAGGCTTGAGGGTGAAACCAGAAAGTTCCACAGGGCTTTTTTTGAAAGCACGTTGCCGCCTTACGTGTTGGATGCCGTATCAAGTCAGGCATCTATCATACGAACGAACACCTGTTTCCGCACCGATGACGGGAAATTTCACGCCTTTGAGGGATGTAGCGATGAGGTAGGATGCTGCCCGCTGAACTGCACGCACGTCTGGAATTACGAACAGGCTCTGGCTCATCTCTTCCCCCAGCTCGAGCGCACGATGCGTGAGACCGATTTCCTGTTCAACACCGATGAGGAAGGACATATGGCCTTCAGGACGCTTGTCCCGTTAGGGCTGGCAAGGTGGAACTTCAAGCCGGCAGCCGACGGTCAGATGGGATGCATCATGAAGCTCTATCGGGAATGGCAGCTTTCGGGCGACGATGAGTTCCTCAGGAGGATGTGGCCCGCCGCCAAACAGGCTCTGGAATTCGCCTGGAAGGGATGGGATGCCGATAAGGACGGTGTGATGGAGGGCGAACAGCACAACACCTACGACATCGAATTCTACGGGCCCAATCCGATGATGGGAACCCTCTATCTGGGGGCATTGCTCGCCGGAGCGAGGATGGCGGAAGCGCTCGGCGAGAGGGAGAAAGCGGAGGAGTACCTGGAGCTGTTCGAGAAGGGACGAAGGAAACTGGATGAGCTGTTGTGGAACGGAGAGTATTACGTGCAGAAGCACGAGGAGGTCATGACCAGAAAATATCAGTTCGGCGAGGGATGTCTCTCGGATCAGATGTTGGGACAGTGGTTCGCACACGTCGTGGGTCTGGGATATCTCCTGCCTCCTGAAAGGGTTAAAAGCGCCATAAAGGCGGTCTACAGGTACAACTTCAGGGATAGCCTTCTGGATCATTCCAACTGTCAGAGGACCTATGCCCTTCAGGATGAGAGGGGACTTCTTCTCTGCTCCTGGCCCCACGGCGGCCGTCCTCCGTTTCCGTTCCCCTATTCCGATGAGGTCTGGACGGGGATAGAGTATCAGGTGGCCGCCCATCTGATATATGAGGGGATGCTTTACGAGGGGCTGTCGATCGTCAAGGCCGTTCGAGATAGATACGACGGGGAGAGACGGAACCCGTGGAACGAGATCGAATGTGGCGACCACTACGCCAGGGCGATGTCGAGCTGGTCGGTGCTGTTGGCCCTTTCGGGTTACGCCTATTCGGCTCCGCAGAGGGCGATCTACTTCGCCCCTAGATTCCGCCCTCACGATTTCAGATGTTTCTGGTCGACGGGATCGGGATGGGGGACTTTTTCGCAGATAGGATCTCCGAATGAGCAGTTCGATGAGATACGGGTTCTGTACGGCGAATTGGAGCTGAAGAGCGTGGGGTTCGCCTGGGCGGTCGGC
>CAZHVH010000381.1:0-3808 GCA_964535855.1 uncultured bacterium | reverse complement strand
CCTTAACCTTTACCTCAACCTGTATGGAGTGGGCTTTCCCGGCGGCTCTCGTAAACTCATATTTCCCTTGAGTGTAGTTATGCTGGCAATCAACGTCCTATCCCTCTCACGATCAGAGGTTAAGGTCGAGAGACGAGAGTCTAGAGTCCAGAGTCTTTTTTGTCTCTCGACTCTTGACTCTTGACCCTTGACCATTTTACCGCTTAACCTTGAAGAGGGAATGGGTGGGAGATATAATTAGCGGGAGACGCTGCTTCGGAGGTGATAATGAAGATCGAATTTGCAAACCCGTTCGCCGTCGAGGGGGAATGGTTCAAGGGTAACCTCCATACCCATTCCACCAACAGCGACGGCGCCCTTAATCCCCAGGAGCTTGTGCGGAGATATAAAGATTCCGGATATGACTTCCTAGCCATAACCGACCATAACAGGTTTACAGAGCTAGATCCTGATCTATGTAATGGGATACTGCTTATCCCCGGCGAGGAGATAAACGTCGGAAAAAGCGAGGTGGGCACGGATTTTCATCTCGTTCTCTTTGGAATCAGAGAGCACGTTTCCGATCGAAGTTCGCCTCAGGCGGTCATCGATCAGGCCAAGTCCCAGGGAGCCGAGGTTATCCTCTGCCATCCCTACTGGTCACAGCTCAGCATAAACGATATGCTCTCCATAGAGGGATACATCGGGGTCGAGGTGTTCAACAGCACGTGTCATTTCAGCATCGGCAAAGGGTTCTCGCAGATCCATTGGGACGATCTGCTGGCGAGAGGGAAACATGTATGGGGTTTCGCCGTAGACGACGCCCATCACCATACAAGCGACCATCGCCCCACGGATGTCTGTAATGCCTGGATATCGGTCAAGAGCTCAGAGCTGTCCCTCGACTCCATCATGAACGCCATACGATCGGGTTACTTCTACTCAAGCAGTGGACCCGAGATACTCGACGTGCGCATAGAGGAGGAGGTCATATACGTGGAGACATCACCCGTCAGGCATATCACCTTCATATCGATAGACGGCAGAGGGGAGAGATGGACGCCGATAGGATGTGAGACCATCACGCGGGCACATCATCGAATTCGAAATGGGGAGAGGTTCGTCAGGATCGAATGCGAGGATCTCAACGGAAGATGGGCGTGGACAAATCCGATCTTCATCCTATAGGGTCTCACTCCGGCTTTCCTATAACCTTCGGATGCGTGGAAAATCAGGATGATTCGCTGTTAGATTAATGTAGGGGTGCAGGCCTTGCACCCCTACGCGGGAAACTTCCCCCTTGACCTTAAGAATGGTCCGCCGTTTTAGACTTCAGGAAGGTATCACGCCAGTAACGATTGACCAGCGGTGCGGCAGGGTTATGACACATGGCTCTGTCCTTCACAACGAGCGTGGTAACAGGTGCTTCGGAGAACTTCGTAAACAGTATGTCGTGTCCCATGCAGAGGCCCATGATAACGTTCAGCTCTGTCCCCTGCTGATTCAGCGTCAGGGCCTGTCCGACAGGGTTACAGCCGCCGTTGACCGTGCATGCCACGGATGATACCTCAAACCCGTGGCTTCTCAGTATCTTGACCAGTTGTCTCGTCTCCTCCTTTAACCCTATACAGAAGGCTACGCCCAGCTTTTTCAACCCCATCCTCTTCGAGAACTCTATCAACTCACGCACCCTCGGCCAGATCCTATAGCCCTCCGTCTCCACGGATTTAGCGACGGTGGCGATCTTTCTCACCTCAGGGTCCGTATTTCGTATCTCCTCGGCCTTTTTCAAGGCTTCCCCTGCGCTTCTACGCGGGCAGAAGCTGGGCGTCTTTTGGATATCCTCCGTACAGGCCTGTACCTCGCAAAACACGCAGTTTACCTCAGCCATAGCGGTCCTCCTCTCAAGGTCGCGGCATAAGACCTGCCCTTTCGACTATCTCCGGCACGGCTTCCTCCCATTCGATCGCCATGATATGCACGCCGGAAACGCCCTCTATCTCCCTGATCTGCTGGATGATCTCGACGCAGATCCTGATTCCCTCTTTCGCTCTGTTCTTCCTCGGCGTCTTACGGATGCGCTCTATGATCTCCTCCGGCACATCCATCCCCGGCACCTTGGTGGCCATATACTTAGCCGCTCCCAGGGATCTGATCGGCCCCACACCGGCCAAGATATAGACCTTCTCATGAAGGCCCATATCCTTCACCTGCTTCATAAACTCCTTAAATCTCGGCACGTTGAAGATCATCTGGGTCTGGATGAAATCGGCTCCGGCCTTCACCTTCTTCGCCAATCGATGGGGTCGAAGCTCGAATGGAGCTGCGAAGGGGTTGGCAGCGGCTCCTATAAAGGCCGACACCTCGCCGGATATCTCCTCACCGCATTGGAACTTCCCCTCATCTCGCATGCCCTTCAACGTTTGAATCAGCTGGATGGAATCGAGATCGTATACGCCTTTGGCCTCAGGATGATTGCCGAGGCTCGGATGATCCCCTGATAGGCACAGGAAATTTCGAATTCCTAAGGCTACAGCGCCTAGGACATCGCTTTGGATGGCCAGACGGTTTCTATCCCTGACGACGATCTGCATCACCGGATCGATCCCCATCTCCTTCAATATAACGCAGCTCGACCAGCTCGACATCTTCACCACAGCCGACTGATTATCGGTGACGTTCATGGCGTCGCAGTAAGGCTTGAGCGTTTCGCCCTTGCTCCTGATCTCATCGGGAACAGCCCCTTGAGGTGGACCGACCTCAGCGGTGACGGCGAAGGCGCCGCTTTCCAGGACTTTCTCCAGGTTGGTTCCCGCTTTCATGACTTATCCTCCTGACGACAACTCGTTCCTACAACCCTAAGCTCTCTATGACCTTCTTCGTCTCCTTCAGCTTCTCCATAAGGTCGATGGGCTCGACCTCCAACCTGCGCGGCCTCACAGCCTTGCTCCAATCGTGAGGTTCGTTTATCTTTGAGAACTTATCGAGCTCGCCGAGCTTTTCCAGCCTCCTATAGATCATAACCCAGGCGCAATCGCGTGTGGGATCTACCTCGCATTTGCCATCTTTAGTTGTCCCCCCGCAGGGTCCGTTCAACAACCCCTTGGGACATTGCACCAGCGGACAGATGCCGGCGGTTTTGCCCAGCTCGCATGCGCCGCACGCCTGGCACTCCTCCTTGAAGACGGCGGGGCCTCCGCTGGAAAAACCCAAGGCGTTGACGGAGGGATATACGGGTTTTACGATACCCATCTCCTCCTCCAGATATCCCCTCACCGCCTGTGCTCCATCGCCGCAACACTGCATTAACATGGCGTCACACCGCTCTATCTCCTCCCTGTGTTCTCTCAGGAACATCGAGGACATCGGGAGATAACAGGCGAACACGGCGAAAGGCAAAGCGATTTTACCTACGATCTCCTTGCCTTCCTTCTCCAGCCTCTCCGCCATCTCGTTTACCTCTTTCACGCCGCCGGTGTGGAAGATCGTAGCACATCCCCCACAGCCCATAAGGACTATCCTCTTCTTGCCCTCGAGGTACTCCAGGATTTCCTCGAAGGGTTTCTGTTCCTGTGCGTTCATCCCATCCTCCTTTATCGGTTTGCGGATAAAAGAAGTTGCCAAAGGCAATTTGGGCGAAGTGAAACGAAGCCTTTTATCCGCTGTTATACGCTGTCGCCCCAAATCCTCAATCATATTGGTAAATGCAACCAGTTAAACACTCCTATCATTTTTAAACCCATATAAAACATTACCGCAATAAAAACATATTTCAACTGTTTGGCAGGGAGTTTATGAGCAACTTTCACACCTATTTGAGCCATAGGAA
>CAZHVH010000380.1:0-3810 GCA_964535855.1 uncultured bacterium | reverse complement strand
TAGGGGCGAGGCATTCATGAGAAGATGCCTCGCCCCTACTTGATCCACCGATATAAGTAAGTATTTTATCTTTTCTTCCTTGTCAGTCAAGAGTTTCTCAGGATTTTGATCTCCCTCTTTTGTCTGTTTCCCGCTCTATGGTTGCTTTCTTCATCCCTCTCTCAAACTGGGGGTGAACCAGGGAAAACATGGCTTGATATGAAGCTCACCGTGATATATACTAGGATTGGCGAGCTTTAAGGAGGATAGGGAGGTGTTTGATATGGCGAAATTAGCGCTTAAGGGAGGTAAACCCGTTAGGGAGAAAGGTTGGCCCTCATGGCCGATATACGATGAATGCGAGCTTAAGGCGCTTAAGGGGGCGCTGGAGGAACGGATGTGGGGAGGGGGTGTCGGGCGAAGCAACCCCAGGGAGAAGGAGATAGAGGAGAGATTCGCAAGCTTCCACGATTGCAGGTATGGGGTGGCCGTCTCAACCGGAACGGCGGCGTTGCATGTGGCGCTCCTTGCAGCGGGAGTGGGAGAGGGGGATGAGGTGATCGTCCCGGCCATAACCTGGCTGGCCACAGGGAGCGCCGCGCTGATGACCAGAGCGGAGCTCGTCTTCTGCGACGTCCATCCGGAAAGCTATTGCCTCGACGCCGAAAAGCTTGAGAGCCTTATAACCTCAAAAACCAAAGCCGTGATCACCGTCCATAACTTCGGGACATCCTCCGATATGGAGGAACTCCTGGAGATGACGAGAAAACATAACCTTCTCCTGATAGAGGACTGCGCCAGGGCGCACGGCTTCAGGTGGAAGGATAGATCCGTCGGCTCATTGGGCGATATGGGCTGCTTCAGCTTCCAACGGGGGAAGTTCATGACCTGCGGCGAGGGAGGCATGATAACGACGAACGATAGGAAACTGTTTGAAAGGTGTCGTAGTATAAAGGATTGCGGCAGAACCCGTGAAGGCGACGCCCACTCCGAAGGGGTCACGAACTACTACAACTACAGGCTCACGGAGTTTCAATCGGCGATACTCCTCTGCCAGCTCGAAAGGCTCAAAGAGCAGAGGGAGAGGAGGAAAAACAACAGCGAGTATCTGTCGGGGAAACTTGAGGGGATCGAAGGGATAAAGCCCGTGAAACCCGATCCCAGGCTTACGGAACACCAGCCCTGGCCTTATCTCTTCAGATACGACCCGGAAGCCTTCAAGGGCGTTCCGATAGGCAGGTTCAGGGAAGCTTTAAACGCCGAGGGGATACCCTGCGGAGGGATAGATCCTCCCCTCTACAGGGCGTTGCGCCCTTCAAAGGAGGACTGGGAGAGGTTCCCGGAGATCTGCCCCGTAGCCGAGAGGGCTCCGGATGAGCTCGTGAGCCTGCCACAAAACCTGTTTTTGAGCTCAAAGGAGGATATGGACGATATAGCGGAGGCTATAGCCAAGATAAGGGAGAACGCCGATGAGCTCCTCTAAGATGCTTTGGTGCGTTATCCTGCCGATCATCCTGCTTTCGCTCCACTCGGAAGCGGGATTGGTCGGCAGGCTCGGGAGATACGGCTTTGAAATCGTCCCGAAAGTATGGGGGGTAGGGAAGGAGAGGGTTTTAGGTTTTAAGAGGAAACCACTTGAGAGCATGCGCCGCCCATATGAGCCCGGGAAGAAAGGGCGGGGTGAGGCGACCTGGTGGCTCTGTTTCTCGGCCGATTGGGCGGACATGCGCCTTGGCACAGCCTCTTTCAGGGTTCACCACGACGGATGGGACGTCGGGCCGCTCTACCTGCTCCGGGTCTCCTGGATTCCGAAAGGGGCGAAGATCGTGGGCAAGTCCTGGAAGGTGAGCTGGACCACCCTCGAGCTCTCCATCGAGCTTGAAACCCGTTCGGGACGCAATTCCCTCGATATCGTAGCCTCCGTCCTCTCCCCGGCGCTGCTGCTTCGGGTCAAAGGTCCATCGCTCTCACTCCGCCGTTCGGATCTTCCCGTTTCAGGTAGGGCAAAGGCGACTTCCAAGGAGATCACGGCTCATGAGGCTTTCTTCAAGTTCGCCGCCGCCCCTCTCCGTGAGGGGGTTCGGATCTTCGATCTTTCAAAGCCTGTTAAGATCGTGAGCTTACAAGACGAGCCTTCTGAACCCTGGCTTCTCCTCTGGTGCGGAGGTTCGCCCGAAAAGCCCGAATCAACGCCCCTTCTCCTCGCGCTCGAGAGGAGACCTCATGAGGTCAGATGGGACGGTGAAGGGCTTGAGGTAGTTCGTCCCGATGGGGTGGGAAGGGTCGCCCTCATGCCGTTTTACGGGACGGATTTCTCATCCGACGACGACCATCGGAGTGGCAGGGATTGGAACGCCGCTTTCTTCGATCGGCTTGAGAGGTTGCGAAGCTCCCCGCCGCCCGATGCCCTCCCCCAAAGGGTTCTCGATCGAATCCGTTTCTGGACGAGGGCGTTGAGGGCGTTTCCCATCGCATGCCGTGAGGAGTTCAAGGTCTTAAACGATAAGGTCGAGATCCACGATCGATACGAGTTCGAGGTGATGGAGGGCGATTTCGACCTGGAACCTCTGAGGCTCGCCCCCCTTCCGCCGATCCTCTCGCTCGCAAAAGGATGCGGGTATCCTATCGAGTTCTGCGACGGGGTTGAGACGTTCGATCTCCCCACGTTCTTCGGACCCTACACCGCCAGGCCCGCATCATCCGAGGTGAGCTACTCCCTCCCGATTCCGCCGTGGGGCGAGTTCCCCGCCGTGAACGTTCCAGGACTTCTCGATGGGCTCAAGATGAGGATATCCTTTGAGGTTTACAACCGTCCTTTCGGACATCACTGGGACGCCTGCGGGACGAGCTGGAGGATCGCATCCAACTTCCTCGCCTTCCCCATCCTCGACAAACACGCAAGACATAGATTGATCGAAGACGCCAGGAAGACCTTCGAGGCATACGTCTTTACAGATTGGAAATGGACACATTACCATGACCCAAACTTCGGCTACAGGTGGCTCATCCACGCCGTTGGGAAGCCGTTTCAGAAGTTCGAGACCGAGTGGGCGAACGGGCTTGTGCTCTGCGGCGTCGCTGCGTATCTCGCATATACCGGCGACACGGAGACCATCCGCCGCCACTGGGATTACGTCAAGGGAGCGTTCGATTTCTTCGCCACAGTCCACGACTGGGCTACGATGTGGACCTCATCGGACGGGACCGGAAATCAGCTCGGCTCGGGGATAGACCCGATGAGCGCGGGATACAGCGGCGTCTCCGCATACGCCGTCATCACGAAGATCATGGGCGAGGAGGAGGAACATAAGAGGGCGCTTTACATCCTGGCGAAAGGGTGTGTCCCCTCGACGCTCCGTTATCTCTACCTATCGCATAAGGAGCTTTTCTGGCGCTGGACATGCGATCTCAACTGGACGCCCTCCGAGGAGGCGGACGAGGCGTTGCTCACCGAATGGGGTGAGGACGGGACACATCCGCTGAGGTTGAGCCAGTGGATGTGGGGCATAACCTACCACCTCTTCCCAGCATGGCCCGATCTGATAGCCTCGTTCATCCGTTTCTCGCCTGAGGAGTTCCGTGAGGTGGAGGAGCGGAAGCTACCTGAGATCCACGGCAAGAACTGGTTCGAAGGCCCTCCTAAGGGGAGTTTTGATAGACCTCAACACGCCGATCTACACGTGATCTCGCTTTCGATCCTCAGGTCCGAGCCACCCCGGAAGCTGCTCTCGACGCTGAGGAGGGCGGCTCTGCCCCAAAGGTTCCTGAAACCGTGGGATGTTGCGGCGATCCTCTCATCCCTCACCGAGGCCTGGCCGCTCATCAGGGGAC
>CAZHVH010000379.1:0-3810 GCA_964535855.1 uncultured bacterium | reverse complement strand
CCGATATCTTTTCTCCGCAATGATAGCACATAAACCCCATTCTTGACAATCGCCGACCGCCGGTTTAAAATGGTAAACGATGAGAACGATGTTCGATGTAACGCTTTAAGGAGGATGCGATGGCTTTTCCCCTTTGCACCTTTTTATCCCTGTTAGTCTTAATTCCCGGACAGGGATTCACGGCCTCTTCCTGGAAGCTCGATGCAGGAAGCGTCTCCAGATGGCAAGCTATGCCGGGCTGGCTTGGAAATCCCTCTGAGAGGGCCTCGTTCAGGGTCGAGGACAAGGTGCTGCATCTTCACGTCCCGGAGCCGGGAAAAGGGATGAAGTGGCGGATTGAGGGTAGACCGGTTGACGCAAGATACGTTGTCGTCCGTTACAGGGCCATCAACGTTGAGCCGAAACACGATTACTTTATCTACCTCGACGACGGCCTTAACCATGGTCTGCCCTACCGGGGGATCAACGTCATTACACTTGATGAGATTGCGACCGATGACAGGTGGCATTATGGTGTGGTTGACCTCTGGAGAGAACGGGTTGGGCCGTTCATCTCGTCTGTGGCCGTGCAGGTGCAGGCTACGAAAAGAGGCGACGCCCATATCTGGCTTGATTTCATCGCGTTCACCGACAGGCTCCCGGAAGGGGTGGAACCTCCTATCCCCAAGCCTCCGGAGGGGCCGAGGATCGAGAGGGAGATCTCCCTCGCCCTTCTTGCGAGAGTCCGTCCTGAGCCGACTTGGCTCGGAGATCCGGCTTCGGAAGGGGCATTCTCCGCTTCGGTCGAGGAAGGAGCGCTGAGGCTCGAAGTCCTGGAGCCAACGAAGGGGATGAAGTGGTCGCTTCCTCTCCCTGAGCCGGTGGATCTGCGTAGGGCACCATATGTTGTCCTACGCTACAGGGCTGATGGGATTAGCCCCTCCTCCGACTATCTCCTTTACCTTGGCTCTGAGAGGCCTACGGAACCCGAGCGGGAGTATCATGCCGTGAAGCTCCACGATATCGTCCCAGACGGCAAATGGCATACTGTCTGTGTCAGGTGGAAACCCTACAGGTGCGTTCTCCTGGCCTTTCAGGTCCAGGCAGAGGACGGTCCGGCAAGGATATGGATCAAGCCGATCCTTTTCTCCTCACACCCCGTCGAGACCTCTGAGGGGTTGAGAGACATGCTTCCCATATCTCTCGACCTCTCATCCGCCCGCATAAGGCCGCCTGAAGCGAAGCTCCTCGACCTATCGAGCCGCATGAATGCTTCGCTCTCCTCACTCCTTTGGGGCTTGAAGGAGGGAGCGCGCTTCCCCACAGAGGTCGTGGCGGCCGAGGGGATACTGTTCAGGGTCTCGACCTCGCCCAGCAGGAATGTCGCGGAGGCACCGAAGCCGACAGGATATCTTGAAATTCCGATCGGGGAGAAAGCCTGCGAGGTCTACCTCGTCCTGGCTCTGAGGCCCCCCGTTGTTGACGAGCCTTCATACGGCGGCGGAGGCATATGGCGCATAACAAGGCCACATAGGGTTCACGTCGAGATCGAATACGACGATGGGAGAGTTGACAGATGTCTCCCGTATCGCATCGCCTCCGGAAGACATGAGGTTGTCGAGAAACTCGATGCCTACTGTGTCCCCGCCGATCCGAGCAGGGTGATCCGGGCGGTTAGGGTGTGGGATGGCCTCCCTGTGGGCTCCGTCGGCGTCTGCGCTGTGACCCTGAACTTGACGGAGAAAAAGCTTTTCCCGGAGGCATCCTCCATTCCTCCTCCATTCGCGATGAGACCCTTGACGCTCCCCAAGCCCATGAAGCCGAAGGCGAAAACGTCAGGTTTCAAGGCTTTTGTCGAGAACGCATATCTCAGGCTCGACCTATCTACCGGAAAGGGCCTTACGGTTGAGGGGGTTGAAATCCCTCCTCTTCGAGGGAAAGCCCTTGTGAAGCCGTCACCGCTCTTCGAGGTCGAGCTGGAGGGGAGAAGGATGACGAGCGCTGACTACAAGGTCGAGAGGGCTGAGGCCAAAGGAGGAAACCTCTCCTTCATCCTCTCCCCTCCGCCATCCAAGTTTCCCTCCGTCAGCTTGACAATCGAGGCCGAAAGGGAACCGATTTTGACGTTTTCCGTCAAGCTGACCAATCTCTCCGATAGCCCCATAAGGCCTCACCTCAGGTTTCTCTCCACCTTGCCGTTCAAGATCGGGGATGACGATTGGTATCTCTACCCGGCAAAGGCGGCGGTGCTTTCACGAAAACCCTGCAACTTCCGGCTCCTCTACGGAGGTGCCTTTCCGCTTCAGTTTCTCTCGCTCTTCAATCCATCGAGAGGCTTCGGCCTTTACGCCCTTGTGAAGGACAACGAGGGTTTGACGAAGAGGTTCATTCTCAGTCGTTCCCCGTCGGGCGAGACGAAAATGGGGGTTGAGTTCATGCCTGACCCCATCCCGCCGGGAAGCTCATATAGGGCTCCATCCCTCGACCTGGGGCTCACATCTGGCGACTGGCATGGGGCGTTCGAGGCATATAAACGGTGGGTTGAAACCTGGTATAGGCCCCTTCTGCCGAGGAAGCGATGGTTCAGGGAGGTGTTCTTCTTCCGGCAGGATTACCTCAGGGAAGGACTCCTCGACTTTAAACGGGGAGTTTACCGATTCGAGAGGAAGATCGAGATCGCCCGCAAGGCCTTCGGGGGATGCGATTACCTACATATCTTCGATTGGGGGGCCTGTGGGAGGAGAGGTAGGACGGGCGACTACAACCCCTGGGGCGAAATCATTCCCGGCCCGGAGGAGTTCAGGCGAGCGGTCGAAAAGTTACAGGGAAATGGAGTCCCCGTCGGCCTTTACATCGAGGGATACCTCGTTGATCACCGATCAGATGTGGGGAGGGCACACCTTGAGGAATGGGGGATGAGAGACACAAGTGGCAAGCTCATGCCTTACACCCCTGGCTGTCCGGAGTTCATCATGTGTCCGATGGTCAAGGCATGGCAGGAATACCTCGCGGGGGTCTACAGAAGGGTATCAAGTGAGACAGGGGCGCTCGGCTTTTACATCGATGAGTTCGGGTTCGCAGGCAGGTTCTGCCGCGCAAAGGGACATGGCCACCCGGTCCCCTGCCACGTGCTTCGGGGCGAGAGAGAGTTGACGAGGAGAATCAGACTGGCCCTTCCGAGTAAATGCGTGGTTTACACCGAGGAGACGCCCTGCGATGTGAACTCGCAGTGTCAGGACGGCTCCTTCACCTATTGTGTAAACGCGGGGCAAACCTGGCTCAGACCTTACCTCGAAGTTCCGCTCAAACTTTTCCGGTTTGCTTTCCCCGACTTCAAGACCTTCGAGATCATCACCTGCGACAGACCGACAGGCTCGAACGTGGAGGCGGTGAAACAGGTCTTCTTCAACGGCGAAGGGCTTTGGATTCAGGGGGAACCCGAAAGTTGGTTCACGAAAGAGACTCGGGAGACCATCCGGAAGTGTATGGGACTTCTGAGAGCCCATAAGGAGGCGATAGCCAGTGAAAACGTCAATCCTTTCGTGCCGACGCTCGTCGGAAGGGTTTTCGCCAACGAGTTCAAGGGCAAAAGGGAATCCGTTTGGCTCCTTTATAATGCCAACCCCTTGACGGTGCGCGGGCCGGTGCTTTCCGTGCAGCATATAGAGGGAACGAGGTATTTCGACCTGTGGAACGGACGGGAGATCAAACCCGCTGTCGAAGGGGGGAAAGCCGTGATCTCGCTCGAAATCGGCCCCCATGATGTAGGGATGGTAGTGCGAAGGCAGACCGGAAGCGGCGTCCCGTCCGACCTGACTAAGGGAGGAAAGC
>CAZHVH010000378.1:0-3814 GCA_964535855.1 uncultured bacterium | reverse complement strand
CCTGATGAAAAAATAAGAAGGAGATAGGAAAATGGGGCATCTATATGCGGATGTGACGGTAAGAGGTAACAAGGCCGCTGTGGAGTTGAAGAACGTGCTTATTGATACAGGTGCCACCTATACGGTCTTGCCGGAGAGGATTTTGGAGGAGGTGGGCGCCCCGAGAATTCCAGGTGAGATTGAAATAGAGCTGGGAAATGGGCAAAAGGTTAAGGCTAAAGCCTATGGGGTGGCGATCAAGATTAAAGGCGTTGAAGCGCCTGCAATAAGTATAGCCTTTGAAGGAGCTCAAACCGTTATCGGAATGGAAACGCTGGAATCCATTGGGCTGAGATTAGACCCGACGACAGGTGAACTGGAGTTTACAAGGCCTAAAGGATTGGCCTATTTCTATTGAGTTAAGGAGGTATAAGGATGGATTTGAAATCTGAGATGGCGAAGCTTTTGGGCAAGCCGATATACTTAGCTCCCAACACCTTCCTCCATTTTTATAACGGAGGCAAGCTCAGGGCCGAATTTATGGGCGAGCCCGATCCCAAGGATGATTACCGCTCCGAAGAGTGGATCTTCTCCACCAACCGAGCCATAACCCCAGGCAGGGATAACCCTCCAGACAAGGGCATAAGCAGAATAGAACTTCCCAGCGGCAGGGTTATCCTCCTCACCCAATTGCTGGAGGCTTTTCCGGATGAAACGGTCGGCAGGAAACACTATGAAAAATACGGGCCCAAAGTGGCTATACTAGTGAAGATCTTCGACGTCGGAGATGGAGCCCATATCCCAGTTCATTGGCATCCTTCCCCTGAGTTCGCCCAAAAGCATCTTAATTCCCCCAACGGCAAAAACGAAGCCTGGGTGGTCATCGGAACCCGGCCCGGAGTCAAGGCGTGGATAGGATGGAAGAGGGAGATCACCAGGGAGAAGTTCCGCGAGCTGATGGAGGCCCAGGATGTGGAGGGGATGCGGAGCTATATGCACGAGATCGTACCCGAAGTGGATGACGTCTATTTCCTTCGAGATAGTATCGTCCACTCGCTGGGAAGCGGTATATGTAACCTGGAGCCGCAAGAGCCGACCGACTGGAATATCCTGGCCGAGTGGGAGGGATTCCCCTATGACAAGGAGGACGCGCACCTGGGACTGGGCTGGGATCTGGCGTTGGAGGCGGCTGACTTCAGCGTTATGGACGAGGATTATCTATATGGATACGTCATGCGTAAACCGGAGCTGATGCGATCTCAAAACGGAGCCAGGGAGGAGAAGCTTGTGCCTGAGGAGGCTAGAAAATACTTCTTCCTCACCAAGGTCACCGTCCCACCGGGCGGCAGGCTGGAGATGCCCGATGATAGGGGATTTTACTGCGCAGTGACCACTAAAGGCGAGGGGGAAATCAAAGGGCCCTTCGGAGAATTTCCGATCAAACGTGGGAAATCCGTCTTCATAACGGCCACGCTGCCTGGGTACGATTTCGTCAATACCGGCGATAGAACGCTTGAGGTTATATGCTGCTATCCGCCGCCTGCCGATTAAAAAGGTCATTAGGTCACTTATTGCCATTTGTAGTCATTGAGGGGATACCTCCAAGAAGCGAGCAAATGACGGAGAAATCGGGGTGGCGGCGGATATGAGATTATTTCGGAGGTGATAGCATGAGAAAGGGAGAGATGACGATCAGAGAGGCGATCGAGAGGGTGCTGTCGGAGGTGAATAAGCCGATAAAGGTGAGAGATCTGGCGGATAAGGTCCTGCAGATACGCCCATCATCGGCTAAAAATCCCAGGGCGTCTATATACCAGAAGTTGAAATATGATCTGGAGGGGACGTCCATAGCCTATCTGGATAAGAACACGATCGTCCCGCTTCGCGTCGCCGCTCCGGGTGTGCGATTCCGGATACCGCTTTCACGACGAGAGGTGAAGAGAGGCGCTCTGGCGGTTCATCCCTCATTTGATCCATGGATAACCCGTCTGGATAATCTGGAGTCCATAGAGCTCGTCGACGCTCATGATCGCCCCTTGCCCACCAAGGTCGTGACCTTATACCAACCTTCCGAGAGCTTTTTTGAGGACCTGTTAGGGGATTCCCTGGCCTTTGACCTGTCCGAGTGGTTTAAGTCGAACAAGGCCCGTCGTGATGACACTGTGTTGGTGACCATCGAGTCCTGGGAGCCGAAGAGGTTCAAGCTGGAGCTTGAGCCGGCGAAGGAACGGCGTCGTCATCGCGATGAGATTGAGGCGAAGAATAAAGAACTGGCCGATCTCATCTTCGACGCCCTCGAGAACTCCGCTCTTGAAACCCTCTATGCCCGCTCAATTCCCTCCATATATCTCCGTCTATCTGATCCTAAAGGATATCCGGGGGATCATTGGATGGAGGTGGTGGAGAGGGATCCTCGTATGAAGCTTTCCTTCGGGGGACACATCACCTACGCTGAGGAGCGAAGCCTTTTTGAGGAAATCATCTTTGAGGGCAAGCCGAGGATCACCGAACGGAAATTCACACGCCGGGAGGGGGAACAGGTATATCGGTTCAAAGCGGCTTTTAAACACCGGAAGGGCGTCTGGCGCATCATCGAGATCCAGGGCAAGCAGACGCTGGCGGAATTCGATGACGTCCTCCGAGAAACCTTCGGCCATGATATGTTGGATCACCTGAGCGGTTTCTGGAAGCTGGTTCGACGTGGAAACACCAGGCGCTACCGGAGGATCGATCTGGGGAGCATAAATCCGCTCGGAGGAGGAGAGGCAGCCGACCTGAGGATCGCCGGCCTCGATCTGAAGATCGGCGACAGGATGGAATATGTATACGACTTCGGCGATTGGATCGAACACGAGATCACGCTGGAGGAGATAAAATCACCTGAGCCGAACGTCGAGTATCCACGTGTGGCCGAGCGAAACAGGCCGCGTTACAAATACTGTGAGCATTGTAAGGCGGAGGGACGTAAAACCATCGCCACCTACATATGCATCGAGTGTTCCGCGAAGGAAGAGAGGGAGGTTCTGGTATGTGAGGATTGCCTGGTGAGGTATCACGAGGATCACTATGCGGAGGAATACGTCTATTGAGAGCTTCAAGGTCATCGGGACGAGGACGGCCTTCATACTGATTTTGACGCCGGTGTTCCTGACGTTACATGCCTATTTCGCCAGGCCGAACTTCTTCCGGAGGATGATATTACCGTGGCTGTTTCGAGCCCATCCATCAATCGCAGCATCCGATCATGCGGGGGCTCTGGCCTACTATTACTGGTTCACCGCCACCTCGATCTCGCTTCTGGCGCTCCCCCTCCTCTCCGCCTATCTGATTCCCGGGGAGAGATATCTGGGATTCAGGCCCCAGAAGGTCAGATTCGGCCTTATCGCCGTCCTCGTCCTCTACCTTCTCATGCTTCCGCTTCTCCTTCTCGCCTCTCGATCTCCTTCCTTCCAGACCGGATATCCGCTATGCAAATCCGCTGCCGCCCATCTGAATGTGCTGATCGCATACGAGCTTCTCTACGGGCTTTACATGTTCTCATGGGAGTTCTTCTTCAGAGGATATATGCTCTTCGGGCTTGAGCGAGATCTGGGGAGCGGATATGCCGTTTTGATCCAGACCACACCCTTCGTTCTCATGCATATCGGCAAACCGTTCCCCGAAGCCTTCGGCTCGGTCTTCGCCGGGATGATCTTAGGAATTTTGGCGATCGAGACCAGGACGTTTATCTTCGGCGCATTGTTACACTGGATGGTTGCGGCCTCATTAGATCTGATGGTCATAAGTATGGGAGGTTCACAAGGATGAGGGTTAAAAGGATAGGTGTCTTTACAAG
>CAZHVH010000377.1:0-3822 GCA_964535855.1 uncultured bacterium | reverse complement strand
CTCTGGCGTCGGGTTTCTCGAAACTCACACTTTTGCCGCCGGAGCAGGTGAACTCTTCGAGATACCGTCCCGTCCTGGGATCGTAGAAACGCCCCACGAACGTTCTGCCATTGATGTGAGATAGATCAAGCGTGAAGGAACTCCCGGAGATCGAATACACGGCATACTCCTTCCCTGGGTTTGCCAGGCAGTAGGCGTTCCCCGATCCCACCAGCTCGTTATGCGGTTCCATTCCTTCCAGATCCTTGATCTCTTCATTGAAAAACCTGCTCGCATATCCCAGCCACCTCAATCTCTCGGCGTGTTTCTCCCTCTCACACCCTTTCACGTTCGGATCATAGCACATTATCCCGGTCGTCACAGTCTCCTGTCCCGAATCGTCATGATAGAAGTAATGTCCGCCGCCTATCGCGAACGTCCAGAGCGCCGTTCTGACCCCTTCTCCTTTATAGGGACCTCCCTCAAGGTGGATATAGGGGCGAATGGGGGTCTTGTGGAAGTTTTTAACCGCATCGGCGTTTTTGTCCCTGCCGCTGAAGGTGGGACTGCAGACAAAATCGACATCGGCTCGTCTTTTATCCCAGTCAGCCCATATGGCGCCCCGTCTCTTGAAGAATTTCAGGAAATGATCCCCACAGTTCCCCTCCGGATAGGAGTGTTCGTCCATGAAGACGAAGAACACGTTCCCAAGATGGTTCAGCTCATCTATGAGCCTCTGAGCGAATCTCTCCCAGACCCACTGGGTTTTCTTGGAGGGGGGCCAACGATCCGACCATTGCTCGTTCAAGACCTCAACTTCAGGGGAGTATATCGTCTGACATGCGGTGGTGATGGTCTTCTCATCCCTTAGGAAGCCGCCGTTTATGATGTTGAACGGGTGATATGACCAGTCAGGCCGTTTAGGGGTGTTCCACTTCGGCCAGCCGAAGAAGACCGTGATCCCGACGATGATATCGTGACTCTTCGCATATCTGCAGAGGTCTTTCAGCCTGGACCAATACCTTTCGTCGAACCTTGTGAGATCCCACTGGGGAAGTCCATCATTGGCTGGAGGGCCCTCTTTCCTTCGAGCCCACGGCGTTATGCCCGGATAGACGTATCCGTAGCGACGTTCGATAACGCTTCCGTCCTGTTTCTGCCGAGGAGCCAGGAACGACCAAAGGTGGATGGCTCGTATCCCGAACTCACGGCAGTCGTCGATCCATTCCCGGTAATCTATGTTCGGGTTTTGAAGGACGCATTGGGTTCCGCTGTCGCCGACTAGAAAGAGCGTTTGGCCCTCATATCGGACGTAATGCCCGCTTGGACTTAAGGCGATTAACAGCATCATCCAGGCTACCGTCGGTATCATCCTCGATTCACCTCCCTACATGATCGAAAAGGGTCTGCCACGAGCATATGGCACACCTACAAACGCGAAAATCAGCTCATGTTCCCCTCTTCATCAAACGACGCCCTTATCTCACAGCTCCTGGTGACCGGAACCCGTCCGCAGCAGATCTTCAGGGTTCCCGTTGTGGGATCGTAGCTCCATCCCAGTTCATCCTTCAGCTCCCCGCGTTTTGGAACAGCGGCACCGTCGAGCTCCACCCGTACGGGCTTCCTCCCCTGCCTCTCGACCCGTATGACTCTGGAGGCCGGCTGGCCGGCATATATGCCGTCGGCGGCTGAGATACTCAGCCGCCATCCCCACTCCCTCTCCTCGTGGTGGATATATGTGCGAGCCACCTCGCCCCTCTCATAGGCGAAACTGACTCCATCATCCTCATACAGCGTGAATCTGCCCTCTCCTCCAGGATAGAGGAGAAGCGTCAGCTCATCCTCATGTCTCTCTCCGATGTGGTTCATCGTCGGCCCCATGGGCACAACGGCGCCGGCTCTGACGAAGATCGGTATCAGATCGATCGGAACCTCATATTCGATATCATCCGGTCCCTCATAGATATCGCCCGACCAGAAGTCGATCCACCTTCCGGGCGGCAGGTGAATATTCCTAGGCCCTTTCTGGATCACAGGGGCGATCATCATGGAATCGCCGAACATGTATTGATCATCCAGCGATCTTGTGGTGGGGTCATCGGGGAAATCCAAGTAGAGCGGCCTTATGACCGGTACGCCCTCCTCCCTGGCCCTCCAGAAGGCGGAATATATATAGGGCAGAAGGCGCATTCTCATCTCGGCGTATCTCCTGAAGATGCCCTCACATCTTTTGCCCATTCTCCAGGGTGTGATGCCGTCCGCCCAGGCGTTTATCATGGCGAGGGGTGAGAGGAACATAAGTTGGGCCCTCCTTATGAACTCCTCGGCGGAGCTCGTTTTCCTGACCTCCGGACACCAAAGCGTCATCGTGAATCCGCTGTTAACTAAGGCCCGGAGATATTCCCGAAAGCCATAGAGATCGCTGTAGGCGCATGTGGCATACCGGTGTGAGCCGGTGAAATTGCCCCTGCACAGCAGATAGGTTCGTCTGTTCGCCTTGCGGTAGACGGAATGTATGGCATCCTGATAGAGAAATCCGAAGATATTGTGCATCTCCGACCCCTTAAGCCCGCCCGGAAACTTCGTCTCATCGGGAAAGAACCAGCCTCCGGTGAAATCCGATCCATCGCATTCATCCAGTTTAAACCCGTCCACGCCTTTTCTCACGAACTCCCTCTCGTGATATTCCGTAAAGACCCTACGGGCCTCATCAGCGGTGAAGTCGGGCACCAAACCACCCCATACCTCCCTATCCGCTGAGTGCGGCTTGATCTCCTCATAGATCGGCGATGAGGGGTGGACGTATGCGTGCTCCCACAGATTCAACCTGAACCCCCTTTCATGCAGCCATTCGATGAGCCCATCCGGATCGGGAAAATCGGACTTATTCCACACATATGAGCAGGAATAGGCATGCGTTTGCCAGCTCGGCTCAAGACCGATAACATCACATGGTATCCCCCTACGCCTGAACTCCTCGGCCACATGCCTGATCTTATCCTCCTTCCAACCGGATTTCATCCTGTACCAGAACCCAAGCCCCCATTTGGGAGGTATGGCCGGAGAGCCGGTTATCTCGACATAGCGGGCGACGATCTGCCTGGGCAAGGGGCCATAGATCATAAAGAGATCCATCGAATCGCCCGGGGTGGAGATCACAACCGTATCGGGATTCTCCTCCTCAGCCATCTGGAAGGTCGAGTAGAGATGCGTGTTCACAAGGATCCCATATCCTCGGGAGCTGAGGAAGAAGGGCACGACGACGTGGGATTGGCCGTTATCCTCCTTCGGATCGGCGGTCACCTTCAGAAATCGAAGCTTGCCCCGATGGTTGAAGCTATGAAACTGAAGCCCGAATCCGAAGAAATCCTCATCCTCCTCGGCCCTTCGTGAGATCTTCGTTACACCCCCTTCAAAGCGAATCCCATCGGCGTCGAGGTTTATGGGATGGCCGTCGCGGGAGAAGAGGTCAAATCTGAGAGGGGATTTACGGAGTTTCAGCCTTATCGATGAGGTGGTTATCTCCAGATGATCCTCCTCATCCTTCAATTCGAACGAGGGAAGCCCCCACGACCTTTCGGGCAGGGCGGGATTGGGTTTCGGCCCTTCCCCCCGCCACACCTGAACTCTGACGATCTCACGACTGCAGATGATGATCCTCATCTCCCCGTTAGAGGCTTTGATGTGTATACCGTTCCCTTTCACCTCTCTTAAGACATAGCTGCCGATTTCATCCCTCATACTTACGCACCTCATCCCAACGTGCTATGGCTTCAAGACAGGCTTTGAGGACATCGTCAACGCCTATCGATCGGATAACGGGACATGGTTTGATCCCACAGC
>CAZHVH010000376.1:0-3824 GCA_964535855.1 uncultured bacterium | reverse complement strand
TCGAAAGCCCCGCCAGCGACATCAACAGCATGAAAGGCGTCCAGATCCAAACGTCACATATCACAAGGGAATAGAGGGCGAATTTCGGACTGCTCGTCCAAGCGATTTTGGGTAGACCAAGGAGTCTGTTGAGGAGATAATCCACGATCCCCCAGTTGGCATCGAGCATTAGCCTGAAGAATGTCCCTATGACGACAGGAGAGAACATCATCGGCAGAAGAAAGAGGGTTGTGATAAGCCCTTTGCCGTAAAACTCCCTGTTCAAAAGCAGAGCCAACGTGAAGCCGATGACGAATTCTCCGAGGACAGCCAGGGCGACATACCTGCCGGTTATGGCGAACCTCTCCCAAACCTCTCTCGATGAGAGGATATGCCTGTAATTGTTAAATCCCACAAATCTGGGCGAGCCGCCTCTCGCTGCGTTATAATCGCAGAAGCTCAACCCCAAGGACCATATCAAGGGGAAGATAACGATGAAGAGAAGGAAAAGGAAAGTTGGAATCAGGAAGATCCATTTCAACGCCCTGTCGCTAACTCTTCCCCCGATCTTATCTAACATCCTACTCCTCCGTTTAACCGCTCTCTAGGATCACTTGGCGGACACCGGCTATCGGTTAGGGGCGGAGATCTCCGCCCCTTAAGGTTATCCCTTAGTAATACCCTCTTGCCCTCAGGATCTCCTCATGTTTCTTTGCGATATCGTCCATCGCCTCCTTGGGGGTGATCTGTCCCAGGCAGGCTTGATTCAGCTTTCTGGACATATACTCGGCCATCTCGTTATACTCCGGTATCTCCCAGAAGTCCCTGAGCAGCGGCAGGCTTTCACGCACGACCTTATTTATGGGCGCCAGCTTCAAGAACCTGTCATTTTCGACCACGCGTTTATCGGGCGTTATTTGGCCGGCCTCGGCAAATTTCCACTGAGTTTCCTCCCTGAGCCACCACTCCAGGAATTTCTTACACTCCTCCTTGTAGGGTGTATAGGCTGAGATGGACATCCCCTGGCCGCCGAGCTGGACGTAGTGATGCTTTTTGCCCGAGGGATCGGTTCCAGCCGGCGATGTGAAAAACCCGATCTTATCGTGATACAGGCTCTTTTCGGGATCAAGCAGAGCGGGGTAGAAAGCTGCGTAAGTTGCGATCATAGCCACCAGCCCCTGTTGCATAGCGGTCAGCGCCTCACTAACGCTGTAATTAGCCGCTCCCTTGGGATGGTATTTGTAAAGCTCAGCCCAAAGCTTAGCCGCCTCGGATCCCGCCTCATCGTTCAGATAGCCTACCACCTTCTTCTTCTCTCTGCCGCTCCAAAGCCTTCCACCCTTCGACCAGAAAAGCCCCAGGAACTCGTCCACCAACCCGGCGGTGGCAAGCGGCGCCTGCCAGAGCGCTATCCCATACAGGTTCTTATCCGGTCTGGTGAAGAACTCGGCTATGTCCCTGATCTGCTCCCAGGTTTCGGGCACGCCGAGCTCATAGCCGTACTTTTCCTTAAACGCCGCCTTCTCCTTCGGATCATCGAACAGATCCTTTCTGTAGGCGAATAGGACGAAGTCGAGCAGTCCCGGAACGCCGTAATATCTTCCCGATCCATCCGGATACTCGCCATAGGAGCGCATCACCATATCCGGATAGTTGTTCAGGTCCACCCTCTCCTTGATCCAATCCGTCAGATCCAACAGATGTCCGCCCTCCACCGCCTCGCCGATCCACTGGCTATCGGGCAGGCAGAGGTCAAAGCTGGTCCTATGTGAGGCGAACTCGGTGAACATCTTATCGTGATACTGCGGCCATGGGACGAAGTTGCCCCTCACCTTGATCCCTGTCTCCTTGGTGAAATCCTTGGCCAATTTCAAAAGCAGATGGGCGGGCTCCCAATCGGCCCACATTATGGTGAGAGTGACATCCTCCTTGGCATATCCGAAAAGGGTAAGGGCCACCAACATGAGGAGGCCCGCTGAGACGAGCTTGAATCCCTTCGCCTTCATTTCGCCCTCCTTAATCTTCCTGCTTTCGGCAATCAGCTTTTCTCCCTTAAGCTGATCACTGAAAGCTGATTGCTGTTCAGCTTAAATCATCTCCCTTCTTCCCTCCAATGCTTTAGCCAGGGTTACCTCGTCGATGTACTCCAGATCGCCGCCCACGGGAATGCCGTAGGCGATCCGGGTTACCTTGATATCCAATTTCCCCAGCCGATTGGCCAGATATATAGCGGTCGCCTGTCCTTCGGTTGTATGATTGGTTGCGATTATCACCTCCCTGATATCCTCGTTGTTAACCCTCTCGAGAAGCTCCCTTATTCTCAGATCCTCGGGTGTGATCCCCTCGAGCGGTGAGAGGGCTCCCATGAGAACGTGGTATACACCCCTATATCTGCCTGTCCTTTCCAGAGCCAGCAGGTCATCAGGTTCCTCCACCACACAGATGAGGGAGTGGTCTCGAGTGGGATCGGAGCAGATATCACATGGATCCCTACCGATTTCGGTGATATTGCCGCATATAGAGCAATAAGTAAGGGAGGAGTGTAACTCGGCTATCGCCTTGGCCAGAGCGGAGATCTCCTCTGGGGACATCTTCATCATGTGGAAGGCCAGCCTCTGGGCGGTCTTTATACCTACACCGGGCAGCCTTCTCAGTTCATTGATGAGTCTTTCGAGCGGCTTGGGATAGTACGGCATCTCAGATCAGGCCGGGAATTCTGATCCCGCCGGTGAGCTTCTCCATCTCCTGAACCATAAGCTCCTGAGCCTTTCGAGAGGCCTCGTTGACCGCTGCGAGGATGAGATCCTCCAGCATCTCCACATCCTCGGGATCGACCACCTCGGGGGAGATCTTTATGGAGAGGATCTCCCTCTGACCGTTTGCCACGACGGTGACCATTCCTCCCCCTACGGTCGCCTCCACCGTCTTATTGGCCAGTTCCTCCTGCAGTTCCATCATCCTCTTTTGCAGCTTTTGGGCCTGTTTGATTATATTCCCCATACCTTTTGCCATTCGGTTACCTCCCCTCTAATCGCCTATCTCGACTATCTCACCTGAAAATGCATCCAAGACCATCCTCACCCCCTCGTCCCTCATCGCCTTATGATAGAGGGCAAACTGCGAGGGGGGAGCTTTCTTCTCCTCTCGGTCAGTCGGTTCTTGGACGATCACCTCCAGCCGCACCTCTTTACCGAGAAGATCCTTAAGGGTCCTGAGTATGAACTCCCTGCTTTCTGTCCTCTCCATATACTCCTTGCCGACCGAATTGGCGACGGAGATGGTTAACTTATCGCCTTGCAGTGAGACCGGACCTCCTTCCCTCATGAAGGAGTAGAGCGCCATGCTGGTCTCCTTAGCCTTTGCCAGGAGTTTCTCCCAGATCTCCCTCAGCTCATCCCCGCTCACCGGTTTTACCTCTCTCCGCTCAGCGCTTATCTCCTGAACCGGTGAGGGCTCATGAGAGAGAATTACCGGTGTTTTCATCTCCGTCGGCATCGTCTCTATCTTGGCCTCTATCTCCTCCAGCCTTTCCAGGGCCTCCTCTATCGGCACCCCGTCGCGAAGTTGACAGATCTCCACCAGAGCGGCCTCCAGGTTAAACCGCTCATATCCCAGCTCCTTGATATCCCTCTCCGTCCTCATGAGCACCTTTACGATTCGTCTCAGTCTGTCCAGCGAGACGTCAGGAACCATGGATAGCATCTCGTTCACTTTGGATCCGGACGCGTCGATGAGCTTTCTCAGATCAGGGTTGATCTTCAGCAGCATCAGATCGTGAAAAAAGCCTATCAGGTTTTTGAGACATTGGGTCAGATCGGCTCCGCTTTCGGTCAGTCCGTCGAGGG
>CAZHVH010000375.1:0-3825 GCA_964535855.1 uncultured bacterium | reverse complement strand
ATTATCACTATTAATTTTCATCGGTCTGAGCCTTCCAACCTGTCCCGCCCTCAGCGAGAATGGGATAAAGGAGGGGAAATTCATCAAGAGGTGGCTGGTCCTGGGACCGATTGTGGTAGGCAAGGAATCCTGGGAGGCGATAGATGTGGACTACCTGAGGGAGGGGATGGGGATAACGGAATCGGAGGCCTCTACACTTGAAGACGCGCCGAGAGCAGGAGATAGGTTCTTCATAAGCATAAAGGGAGAGGAGTATTTTAACCAGATGCTGAAATGGAAGACGCTTAAATCGGAAACCGGATTAATAGATATACCGCGGATGCTTGTGGAGAAAGGAGGAGAGGTGAACTACGCCGTAGCCTATTTCCTGATATTCGTGGAGTCCGTGGAGGAAACCTCACTGAAGGTATGGATGATAAACGACGATGCCGGGAAGGTATGGGTAAACGGAAAGGTCGTTTACAAGTCGATCATGTCGAGCAGTGGGGAGATCGATGTTCATCTGCAACGTGGAATGAACGTGATAATGGTCAAGATCGCACAGGACTTCGGGGAGTGGAAGTTCGGCTTCCTGTTCAAAGATGGAACCGACCTTAAGCTGTTCGTAGATAGGGATAGGAGGAAGATACCGCTCGGCGAAAAGATCTCAACCGTTCCCAGGATAGCCCCTTTTGCCCTTCCGGAGGAGCTTTTAGACGATCAGCCAGGATGGGAGAGAATAGATTACACCAAGGGGTTAGTCGATAATTTCGTCACGTCGATCTACCAGGACGAAAGGGGAGCTCTGTGGATCGGAACGGCAAACGGGATAAGCCGATACGACGGAGCGAGTTTCGAGAACTTCACGGTAAGGGACGGATTGCCCGACAATCGAGTTATATCAATCTGCGAGGATAACAAGGGGAACCTATGGGTTGCGACTGGTAAAGGCTTGACCCTTTATGATGGTAAAAGATGGAAGGACATCGGTAAAGATGTGTTAGCAGGCGTTGAGATCAGAGATATCTGTCAGGGGCGGAGCGGCGTGATGTGGGTTGGAACGGATCGAGGGCTTTTCCTGTATGATGGTGAGAGCTGGATAAGGTTCACCAAAGAGGACGGCCTTCTCGACGATCGAATCCATGTGGTTTACAAGGGTGAGGACGGCATGATATGGGTGGGAACGAAGGAAGGGTTATGCCGGTTTAACGGTAAGACTTGGGAAACACTTCTATCTGACGGTTCGAAGGGGTATAGCGTGTATTCCATATACCAGGATGAAAACGATATCTTCGTGGGGACGTTCAGCGGGCTACTCAGATACAACGGCGAAGGTTGGAGGAGGATCGTACCTGGGAGAGGAACCGGAATAAGAGCGGTTTATAGGGATTCAAAGGGAAGGCTCTGGATAGCAGCCAGAATGGGGGATATGCTCATCCAGCATGACGAGGGGGTATGGAGGTCCTTCACCGGGAACGGTTACAACTGTATTTACGAGAGCCGGGAGGGCATACTGTGGGTTGGCACCTATACAGGCCTCTTCTATCGATCGGGGGAGTGGGAAAACTTCGACGTCGGCGGATATATCTACAAGGACGAAGACGGCTCCCTATGGCTCTCCAGCCGGAGAAACATCAAGCGTTATAGGGATGGGAGATGGGAGTTGCAGATCACCATACCGTGGGCCCTGTCGATCTTCTTCGGATCGAGGATCATCGGCAGGGATAGCGAGGGGGATCTGTGGATGCGCATATGGGGACGCGACCGTTCCGGAAAACTCTCGGCCAAGCTCGGCCGGTATGACGGGAGGAAATGGAGGTTTTTCAGCCCATGGGGAGCGTGGGAAAATGAGGAGGGAGGGTGGTGCTCGCCCTTCCTGAGCGATGACGGCACGGTGTGGGTGGCGACCCAGCGTGGGATTTACAGGTATGACGGGAAGAGATGGAGGATCTTCACCGAAAAGGACGGATTGGCCGGCAATTATGTCTATCAGGTATATCAGGATAGAGATGGTGTGGTATGGGCCGCGACGGAGAATGGGCTCAATCGATTTATCGGAGAAAGATGGGAAATCGTAAAGGAGAAGAATATACCGCTCACACCCGTCTATGACGTAAGGGGAACGCTATGGGGCTTCACGAAAGACGGTCTCGTGCGGTATGATGGGAAGGGATGGAAGACCTTCAAGAAGGAGAATGAGCTACCTGATCCGGGCATCTATATTTATGACGTTTATAATGTGCATAAAGGTGAAACCGATGATATCCTCTGGATCGGAACATGGCAGGCCGGCGTTGTGCTGTTCGACGGCAGATGTTTCCAGTCGCTGAATGAGGATGATGGCTTATGTAGCAACGATATCAACTCCATCGTCGAGGACTCCGAAGGCAATCTGTGGTTCTCATCGGGCAAAGGGGTATCCAGGTTCCGACGTAACATAACTCCGCCTCTCCTTCAGATCAGACGGGTTGTAGCGGATAAGATCTACGACGCCTCCTCGCCGATCTCCGTGCCCGAAGGGCAGATCGTCACCATCGAATACAGAGGAATCACCCTCAAACCCAATCCCAAGCTCAAATATTTCTATCGGCTCGTGGGGTATGATAAAGACTGGCGAGGGCCGACCGACGAGGAGAGGGTGGAGTATCCGGGGTTGCCCGAAGGCAGATATACCTTCCAGGTTCAAGCTGTTGACAGGAACCTCAACTATTCCGAGATCAAATCTGTCTCCGTGGAGGTTCACGGTCCTCCCTTCTACACCACACTCTGGTTTCTGCTCACCTGCACTTTCGGCGCCTTCGCCATCCCAACGGCGGTCTACGGAGGGTTATGGGTCCGCAGGCGGAAAGCGAAGCCCTTCGAGCCTATCCCCACCCCCTACATCGTCGGCAACCCGATCCGCTCCAGTGAGATGTTCTTCGGCAGAGAGGACGATTTCAGGTTCATTCAGGCAAAGCTGGGAACCGGAAAAACAGGCCTTGTCATCGTCTTTGCAGGAGAGCGCAGAAGCGGCAAGACTTCCATCCTCTTCCAGATCCTCAACGGCAGACTAGGAGAGCAGTTCATCCCCGTCCTTCTGGATATGCAGGCAATGGTGGTGCAAGATGAAGAGGAGTTCCTCGAAAGAATAGCTATGGCGGTGGAGGATGAGATCGGGAGGCTAGATGCAGGATGCAAGATTCAAGATGCAAGATACGAGATACAAGAGGCGTCGAATCCCTTCCGTGCATTTGAGGGGTTCATGGAGGAGGTCATGGAGACGATTGAGGGCAGGATGCTGTTGCTATTGTTCGATGAGTATGAGCTTATAGAAGCGAAGATAGAGGACGGAGTGTTGCGTCCTGACATCATCATCTTCTTTGCAGGACTTCTAGAGGCCCATCCCAGGCTCTCCTTCATCTTCACCGGATCGCGGCATCTTGAGCAACGGAATCCCCGCTACTGGCAGATTCTCATCGGCAAGTCTCTATACAGGAAGATAAGCTTTCTCTCCGAGAGGGACACTCTGAGGTTGATAAGGGAGCCTGTAAGGGGGATGGTGGATTATCCCAGGGGGATACCTGAGAGGATATATCGATTGACAGCGGGTCAGCCGTTCTACACCCAGGTAGTATGTCAGAACCTCGTTGACAGGCTGAACGAGGAGGAGAGGAGAAGGGTCTATCAGGAGGATCTGGAATATGTGGTGATGGAGCTATCGGACAATCCGTTGCCGCAGATGTTGTATTTCTGGGATGGTTTGAAGGGGGATGAGAGGGTTGTGTTGTCCCTTTTGGGGGAGGTCTTGGATGATGAGATCAGGTATGCTTCGGCGAGGGATCTGGTTGAGTTCAGTCGGGAAAATGG
>CAZHVH010000374.1:0-3825 GCA_964535855.1 uncultured bacterium | reverse complement strand
TGGTTAATTCCGTACCTGTGCTCACGAGCGTTCGGCTGGTCTTGACCAGCATCTCCCCCATTCCCGGCTTAGGGATAGGACGCTCCTCTATAACCACCTTTCTAGGCTCTACAAAGAGAACAGTCGGATTTCCCTCCATCGGATTTCCTCCTTTATAAAAGGGTCATTTATCGTCATTTGTAGTCATTTATGGTCATTGATCGATGAAGTGACTACAGATGACCGTAAATGACAGCAGTTCGACTTCCGGTCTGCCATGCCTGATGCCGCTATATTCGGCAATGGCATATACGAGGGAAATATATCCACAGATGTCCGAGATCATCATCCTCACCGAAGAAGATCTGTCCGTCGGGACCGAGGACGGCGTCGCCGAAGACATATCCATAGCGACGACGTTCTATAACCGAGACGGGAACCCCTAAACGGGTAACGGAGCGGTCTGCAGGGTCATAGCAGAAGAGGTTGGCCATCTCGGCGCCGCACATCCCGAAGAGCCTGCCGTCGAAGGTTACGGCCATCGGGCCGACGGGACTGAAGGGGGTTTTTCCTAAGCTCCCGCTGAACCCATCATCTTCGGTGAAGGAGAAGAGCCTGCCCTCGTCATCGGCCGTGTATAGCTTCCCGTCAATGAGGTCCCTCGCCCAGAAGAGCGGATGATTTCCCCAGGAACCTTTCGGAAGCGGGATCGCTCTGCGCGTGAGGGTTTTATCCCGCGGATCGTATATCCAGAGGGAATCCGCTCCGTCCATGCCGAGGATATCTCCCTTTGATCCCAGAGCCAGCCGTCCTGAACCTTCGATCTCGCCGATCACCTCGATCCTTCCCGATTCGATTTCCACCGATGCGAGGTGTCCCTCGGTTAAGACGATAGCCTCTTCCCTGGAGCTATCGGATATAGCATGAAGGATCCTCTCGCCCCGCACGATCTCCCCGAGATCCTCGAACTCCCCTCTATGGAATCCCCATTCCTGGATCAGGTCATATGGTAGTCTTCCGAGCTTCCCCCGTATAACCCGACCGCCTTCGGGGCCGTTTAGGCAGGCTATGAATTTATCTCCCCCACAGCATATGGCGACGCATCTGTTTGCGCCCTCCACCGTCCCCATATCGAAAACAGCACCCTTTGCCCCGCGGAAGTCGGCAGCGAAGATATGAACCCGCCTGCCGCTCGTCCCGCCGTGGAGGGTTCCATCGGGGGCGATATCCAGGGCGGTGATATGGCTCTCGTCCGCCGGTATGGGCGCCGACGCGCCGGGAAAGCAGAGCGGAAAGGCGATCATCGTCCCCTGTGATATGAAACTTCCCTCAAGTATCTCCTTCGCCAGCTCCTTCCTCATTTCCCCCTCCTTATCCCCAGATCCTGATCGGCAGATGGGCGTTCTCCCTCTTTCTATCCAGTGGCATCTCCACCTTGAACAGCCCTACCGGAGTGGGGCCGACGTGTCCGAAGAAGAGATCTCCGTTATGATCGACGGCGCCGCGGGAGACATACTGTGCCGGAGCATCTGGTCTCTTGAGCAACGCCACCTCCTCCCTCTCGAGCGTCTCGGGGTTCATCCTCCAAACCACACCCTCTCGATCCTCATGCTCCTCGGACATCGGGTTATAGATCGGGTCCCTCCATCGGGAGGCCACGTAATAGAGCTGTCCGTCGGCGGCGAAGGTTAAACCGCCGCAGTGATCCAGGAACGTGTCATAGGGGATGGTAGGATCTCTTTCCTGAGTGGCCGGGCCCAGATCCTCGACCGCTCCCCATTCCCCCTCCTCAGGCCATATACGCATCAGCCGTGGATGGGCTATCCAGGTTACGGCGTAAATGCAAAGGCCATCCGGCGAAGCGACCGCATCATAAAGCACGCTATGCCAGCCCGTCTGGAATGCGGGGTTATGAGGTAGAACGTAAGGCGAGGTCTCCAATCGATCCTTATCCGGATCATATCGGACCAGTCGACCGTAATCGCTCGACGTCCAGATCCGATGTTTTGAGTCCATGAAGAGGACCTGGGAGTTGATAGATCCGATCCGGCCGAGATCACGCCGTTTTCGTTTTTCGATATCGTAAACGAAGAGATGATCCCTCGGATAGCTCAGGGCGTAAAGCAACCCGCGCTCCTCATCGTGCAGTAAACATCGACATCCCTCCTTGGGGATGAGGGTATCCCACCACAGTATCTCGTCCTTCCTGGTATCAAAGGCAACCAGAGCGCTTCCCCGGAAACATCTCCTCTCATCATGCCAGAAATACCACGGCGAATAGATCGGAAGGTCTATGGGTGGGCCTGAAAGATGGGTGGCCATGTAGAGGATGCCATCCGAGATGGAGGGGACGAAGCTGTAATGGATCTTGCACTGAGTCGCCCGTCCTGAATCGGGCGGGTCATCTACGACATCCGCGAGGTCGAAGAGATAATCGAGGGAGTCCATCTCCTCGTTGTATCGAACGACCTTGACCGTGCCGCCGGGTTTCCTCTCACAGCACGCTGCCGCGTATATCCTCCCGTCTGGACCGACTGACAGGGACCAGCAGGAATCAGAGTCCGGATGCTCGGTGAATTGATACCATTTCACCTTATATCCCATCATTGTCTCCTCGGAAAGGCCTTCGCCCGTGTGGGGGTATTATCACACATTTAGCGGAGTTTTTCAACGCCTTAGGCGCCGGAAAACTCAAATCGTAGGTCATTCGACTTCGCTACACGTTAGCGCGTTCAACGTTCCAGGGCTCTAAAGCTCAGGCGACCGACGGCGGACTCCTGACCGCGGACGTATAGAGCGATAGCCGATAGACCTCTCGGGTCTTCGCTACACTCAACGATAATATGAGCGTTTTGTTAAAGACTAGATGAGATAGTCCCTCAGACGAGCGCTTTTGGTGGGGTGTCTCAATCGGTTAAGCGCCCGCGTCTCTATCTGTCTGATCCGCTCGCGCGAGAGGTTCAACCTCTCACCCACCTCCTGGAGACTGTGGAAGCGGCCGTCGTCAAATCCATATCTCAACCTCAGGATCTGCCTCTCGCGCTCGGGAAGGGAGTCTATCATCCGCTCGATCTCCTGCCGCATCATCTTCCTGATCACCTCGTTCTCGGGATTGAGTCTGTTGTCGGGGATGAAATCTATCATCCTGCCCTCGTCCTCGCTGGAGACGTAATCGTCAAGCGATGTGGTTCCCGTGGAAAACCTCCTGATCTTCTCCAGCTTATCGACCGGTATTCCGGTGGAGCTTGAAAGCTCCTCTAGGGTGGGTTCCCTGGAATTTTTGGATATGAACCTCTCTATCGCTTTGTTCACCCTGCGGAGCATATCATGAAGGTAGACGGGAAGCCGGACGGTTCGACTGTGATTGGCTATGGCATAGCCGATGGATTGCTGTATCCATATGGAGGCGTAGGAGCTGAACTTAGCACCCCGCCGATAATCGAACCTATCCACGGCGATCATCAATCCGGCGTTCCCCTCCTGTATCAGATCCATCAGCGGCAGCCCCTTATCCTTATATCTCCTGGCGATAAAAAGGGGAAGCCTGAGATTGCCCTTGATGATCTCCTCCCGCGCCTCGGCGATCTCATCCTCAAGCTCCTCCACCTGGTGAGCGATTTCGGATAACTGAGATATAACCTCTTCATCCTCAACTTTCCTCATGATATATTTGAGATCCCTCGAGCTTCTGATCTCAGCGCCTTTCAGGAGCTTGGAGGCAAGCCTGAGAAGTCTTCTCACGTTTCTCTTCGCCCTATCCATCCGCTTAAAGAGCTCCAACTCCCTATCCTTGGAAAGCATCGGTATACGGCTCACCTCCTGCATATATATCAAAAGGATATCGTC
>CAZHVH010000373.1:0-3836 GCA_964535855.1 uncultured bacterium | reverse complement strand
TAGACCAGTTCCCTTCCGATCACCTCCCCTCTGATCTCGAACGGCAATCCGGCGGGTTCTCCGGCCTTCGGGCTCAGTGAGGAGGGCTGGGAGATACGGGTCGTGAAACGCCCGCGGGGCGGGCTCACGCTTATCCTGCTATCTCCGCCCTCGGACCGTCTGGGAATCGGTATCCTCTCCCTGTCGGGCGATAGGATCTCTTTGACCTTCAACGTCGTATCTGCTCCGCGCTCGATCCCCTCCATAGCTCGACGAGACCGCGAGAGATCAAGCGTGAACTGATCGGGATTGAGCTCGGAAGCAGGCGAACGGGGTCTGATCCGAAACCTCTGGTCTCCCCCTATCGCTCCCAGAACCCTGCTTATCACATCTCTGCCTCTGAACTCCGGTATCTTCTCCGGCGCTTCGACGGTCACCTTCTGAAGGGATTGAGGCTGGGACATCTCCAATCTCTCCGGCATCTGGGGAAGCTGAATGATATCCACCTCTATCGGCTCCTCGAACTCCTCCCTCTCCGCCGGTTTGGTGTATATGACCATGGCGAAGACGAGGGTGAGGAGGATATGCTCGATGAAAGCTATGAACAGAAACGTCTTCAAACCCCATTTAAACATCTTCATCCCCCCCGATCTCCTCAAACTCTCCCAAGAGCTTGGCTTCAGCCGATACGAGGAACTTAACCAGCGACATCGAATGTCTTTCCATCTCGCGCAGGATAGAATCGGCACGGTTTGAGAAATACTGATGAGCTATGAAGGCCGGAAGGGCCACCACCAGCCCTGCCGCCGTTGTCATGAGGGATTGAGATATGCCCTTGGCCATGTTGACCTCAGCATCGATCGACATGTCCATCATCCCCAGCGCTCCGAAGGAATGGATCATCCCGATAACTGTGCCCAGGAGACCCGTGTATGTGGCGAGCGGAGGAATGACGCCCAGCAGAGAGAGATACCTTTCGATCTTCGGCTTTTCCTGGAGCCCGGCGAAGTGGACGACCTTCTTAAGTCTCTCCTCATCATAGTGTCGATGTATTATACCGGCTTTGATGATGTTAGTCAAGGGGCCAGGTCTTTTATCACACAACGCTATCGCTATCTCCGGACTCCCCCTTTCAAGCACGTTATATATCCTGGCTATAAACTGGGCCGGGATCAGCTTGCTTCGTCTCAAGTTGATCGCCCTCTCCAGAATCACGGCGTGCGAGATCATCGAATAGATGGCGATCACCGCCATAAGCCATCCGGCGTTTATTATCTGCTCCAGTCCACCTCGGATCATCTCAAGCATCCCGTCCATGGCTAAAATCTCACCCTCACCCCGAAATCGACCGTCGTTTGAGGCAATTCATATCCCTCCATGGCCTGTACCCTGCCGGTGTAGAACTTTCCGCGCAGAAAGCCGGAGATACCCATCCCCAGGGGGAAACTCAGAGAGGGATCAAAGACGGCGTAGGCATCTAAAGCCTCATCGCCGTTTTCGCTCACATATCTTCTCCCGATGAAACCACCTCCCAGATTCAGCTTCATGCCCGCGGAAGTCTCATAGGAGATCTCCCACTCAAGTTTGTCCTCAGGGCGATAGGGTATATGCTCGGCAGAGCTTACCTTGTGAAACTCGTGAGTATATCTCGCCTGAGCTTCGACCCTCTCCGCCGGTTCAGCCTTCAGGTTCAACCTTAAACCGAATATCCGCGCGTTCAGGTTTATCGGGCTCCAGGCCAGCACATCTCCTTTTATCCTACTGAGCACGTGCATATCATCGCGGAGCTGATAGAATCCCTCGGCGGAAAGCGAGGCGTTTTCAGGTCTAAGCTCAAACCCGCAGGCAATTTCGCCTATCCTCTCGGCCTTGAGCTTCGGATTTAAGACTGTGAAATCCCGGCGGAGGATATCACTGCCGGCCGGTAAAACCACCTTCCCCCACTCCCCCTTCAGCTTCAAGAGGGTGATCCCGCCCAAGAGGGTTATGACGTCCATCGATGGGTTTACGGAGAACCTTGTGCTCCCATCCGGCTCGCCGTACAGATAGGGTTTCAATCCGATGCTGAGGACGAATGGGCCTACCCTTTCGAAGTTATCGCGGAAATACATGCTAAAGGCGCCTATCTGGGATTCCATCTCTCCCGAGTGCGTGGAGATGTATCTTCCCGAAAATCCGAGCTTAATCGGGTTCAAAAAGGGATAGGAGGTGTCCACATCCACCCTGAATCCTACATCGGTGCTCTCATTTCTAACGCCCCACTCTCCGCTCATGGTCGTTCGGTCCAGCTCGATCCTGAAGGTTGATGTCGTGATCTTCGATGTCCTTCGTCTCAGAGCGATGTTGAGGTTCAGATACGACAGATCCTGTCTCACCTTTTTCTCCCCGCCTCCGGTTCTAAGCCAGCCCAACTCCTTGACGTTATACCTCAGATCGGAGCTAAGATCTTTTATCCTTCCATGGGCGGACATATCCAGAAGGTTATACCTCCCTCTATCCTTGGTTCTAGCGTTGCTGAGGGAAAGCCATTTGATCCTCAGAGCGCCGGCTGTGTCCTTCACCTCCTTGAGGGCGATCGCCTCTGAACAGAATCCCCCCGGCGTCCCTGAAAGCAGATCGGCCGATATGAGACGAACGATATGATCGCCTTCTATCCGCCTGGTTATCTTTCCCGGCGACAGAAAGCCGGGCAAGTTCCAGAGCCTTTCCTTGGGATATACCACCAGGTATTTCGGTATATCAGGCAGGGAGCCATCGGTGAAAGGCGACCTCTGGGTGAGCGAGATTCTGGTCACATCTATTATCCTCGCCTCAATCCTCTCAGGCAGGTTCTCCGCCTTCAACCTCTCCCCCGCGGCCCCTTCCTGGGAAAAGGAGGATGAACAAGTCAGAGACCAACCTATGAGAACCAGCATGAGGAGAAATCGTCTCGCGATCACCATGTATCACCTCGGAGACGTGGAGGAGAGGTTCTCCAGTGCCTGCAATCTGTCCCGAGCATATTTGAGCGTCTTATCCCAGGAACTCCTCTTTTTGCCGGAGTATTGTTGCACCGCCCGCCTGTACCAGGTCTTGGCATCTTCCCATCTCTGAAGTTTCTCGTAGCAGCTCCCGGCCCGAACGAGGGCGACGAGAGCGTTATCCGGATCGATCTGGTCATAGACCAGTGCCATCTTCAGGTATGTCTCGGCCGCCTGAGCGTATCTGCCGAGGTCATAAAGCGATTCGGCTTTATTCAGCAGGGCGGAGATCTTCGTATCATTGCTGTACCGCCCTTTCTTGTCGTTCAATATTTTATCGAAGACGGAGACCGCTTCGGCATTCTTGCCCTGCTTGTGGAGCGCAATCCCCATCGCCAAAAGGGCCGCCTCAATATGCGGCGATTTGGGGTATCTCTCAACCAAGGTGGAGTACATCCGGACAGCTTTATCCAGCTCTCCCATCTCCTCATAACATCTGCCGATGGCCAGCAAGGATCTAGCGGCCTCGTCCGATTTCGGGTATCTTCCCACCACTTCCTGAAAAGCGCTTATCGCCTTTTTGAGATCCCTCCTCGGGTTGTTGGGATCGTAAAGACACCAGCCGATAAAATATCGGGATATCGGTCCGTATTCGCTTTTAGGATCCACCTTGCCGAACGCCTCTATGGCCTGATCGTAGGATCGAAGCTTGTAGTAGCTGCGCCCGATGTTGTACTGCGCCTGATCGGCCGCTTTGGAACGGGGATAGCTCTCGACTACCTTTTGAAACTCGGCTATCGCCTGCTGGTAGTTTCCGGAATCGTAATATGAGATGGCGACGTTGAGCAGGGCATCGGGCGCAAGCTCCCTCTGAGGATACCTGCGCAGGAGTTCCTG
>CAZHVH010000372.1:1744-3844 GCA_964535855.1 uncultured bacterium | reverse complement strand
CCTGCGGCCCTGGAACGTGGGTCATGGGTTGTATTGAGCTTAGAAGCCACGTCGAGCTCCACCTTGCGTCGGGGTGCAGAATCATCGGGAGTCCAAATCTCGATCACTATGCCCCGCTCGACGCGGAAGGATTCCACCCGGAACGTGCGCCGGAGCGTTCATCGGAAAGCCTGATCCGAGCGGTCGATGCCGAGGCCGTCGCCATCACGGGCCCGGGCATAATCGACGGCAACGGGCTGGCCTTTTATGATACACGGGGGAGATCAGGCAAGCTTGATAAGCCGCTCACCCCACGACCGCGTATTGGCATTTTCTATCGCTGTCGCGACGTTCGGATTCGGGATGTGACCTTCGTCGACTCCGCCTGCTGGACGCTCTGGCGTCATCAACTGTGAGGATCTCCTGCGGCGAGCCGTGTATGGTCTACGGCTGTCCCCAGACCATCATCCGCGATGTGCGATTCTCAAACGTTGTGATAGAGGCGAGAGCGGAACAACCGCTGATATGCCGTTACTGCGAGGATGTATCGCTGACAAACATACGGCTTTCAGGACCAAAATGGGACAAGGGGTGAAGCGATGAATCGAAAAAGGGAGATCTCAACGGGAATGGCGCTGATTTGCATTGCGCTCTTCCTGTGTCTATCAGCGGCACGAGGGTTCTCCGATGAGACGGCGATGGCGAAACGGATATTGGATGAAACGGGGATTAAAGGCGGGTTGATCGTCCATATAGGCTGCGGCGATGGGGGACTAACGGCCGCCTTATACCGATATGCCGCTGAAGGGGGGAAATATCGTCGTGCCCCTCTCGTGCAGGGGTTGGAGACCGATCCCGCGAAGGTCAAGGCCGCCCGAAAATACATCCGATCCCTCGGCATCTGCGGTTCCGTCTCGATCGAGCTGTGGGACGGCGACCGCCTGCCCTACACCGATAACCTCGTGAACCTGCTGCTGGTAACCGGCGAGCACCATCCAAAAGTAAAGGAGATGCTGAGGGTGCTCGTCCCGAACGGGATAGCGCTGATGTCGGTGAGGGGAAGCGTTCAGACAGTGGGGAAGCAAGAGAACGTTCGCGTCATCGAGATCGATGGACGGAGGTGGTTGAAGATTGTCAAACCCAGATCCAAGGAGATCGACGAGTGGACACATTACCTTCATGACGCCAGCGGCAACGCAGTTGCTCACGATCTTAAGGTCGGCCCTCCACGACGGGTTCAATGGATCTCCGGACCGCCTCATACGCGCAGCCATGAGCATCTTCCCAGCATCATGGCGTTGGTCTCCTCCGCCGGACGGATCTTCTATCTTGCCGATCGAGGCCCTATCTCCTCGGTCCAGCGTCCCGCTAAATGGTATCTGGTCGCCCGCGATGCGTTTAACGGCGTTCTGCTGTGGGAGAGACCTATCAAGGTGTGGTTCCCCCATATCTGGAACTGGGGTGCCACCCCGCTTCAGCTTCAAAGAAGGCTCGTTGCGATCGGAGATCGGGTATACGTCACACTTGGTCTTTTCGCTCCTCTGAGCGCTCTCGACGCGGCGACGGGCGAAACGGTCAGGGTCTACGAGCAAACCCAGGGTACGGATGAAATCGTTTATCACAAGGGTATACTCCTGCTCGTCGTCCGGGAGGTCACCGCTGAGCGCGAGGATGAGCTTGCCAAATGGATGAGGCTGGAGCGCACGGAGAATTCACCTCTTTATGCCAGGGAAACCGCCCAGCCTCTGCTCAAACAGTTCCGCTCAATCGATTCGAAGGCGCCTAAGAGCATCGTCGCCATCGATGCGAAATCAGGTCGATTGCTTTGGAAAAAGGCCGGGGCGGAGGTCGCTCGATTGAAATCTGTGAGCCTATGTGCCCAAGGCGATCTCGTGTTTTATCAAAACGGAGGGGAGATCGTCTGTCTTGACCTGCGGACGGGACAAAAGGTATGGTCGAAGCGCTCCCCATCCCTGCGCCTCGCCTCTGACAGCTATGTGATTTGCGCTGGCGGGAAGGAGATAGTGGCCCTCTCCGCGGAAACGGGCGAGATCCTCTGGAAGCAGACCCCGTTGCTCTATCAGATCCGAGACGTTTTCATCATCGACGGCTCACTGTGGC
>CAZHVH010000372.1:0-1644 GCA_964535855.1 uncultured bacterium | reverse complement strand
GAGGAACAAAGCGACCGTCCGCTACATCCTCTCAGGCAGACGAGGTGTGGAGTTCGTCGATCTGCACACAGGCGATGTCCTTTGGCATAACTGGGTCAGAGGGGTTTGCAAATACGGCATTATGCCGTGCAACGGCCTGCTTTACGCACCGCCTCATGCATGTGGTTGCTATATCACTGCGAAGCTGGATGGCTTCTACGCACTTGCACCGGCAAAAGGCGGAGAGGTTGAAAGCGAGATGACGCCGAAGCTCGATAGAGGCCCGGCATATAATGCGATCCCTAAGCCTGATGTCGAGAACACCGCCGATTGGCCCACCTATCGTCATGATCCCACAAGGAGCGGATATACCCCTTCGCCGGTGTCCGTTAAGCTACGTCGGATATGGCAAACCGCTATAGGTGGGAAACTGAGCAGCATCACGGTCGCTGAGGGGAAGGTGTTCGTGGCGTCGGTGGAGGAACATACGGTCTTTGCACTCGATGCCGATACAGGCCGTCAGGCGTGGAGTTTCACGGCCGGCGCACGCGTGGATTCGCCTCCGACCATATACAAGGGCCGGGTGATGTTCGGCTGTCATGACGGCTGCCTCTACTGCCTGCGCGCATCGGACGGCAAGCTGGCATGGCGTCTCCGCGTGGCGAGGACAGAGGAGCGCGTTGTCGCCTATGGGCAGTTGGAATCCCCATGGCCCCTCTACGGGAGCGTGTTGGTCCAGGATGGCTCGGTCTATCTCACGGCAGGTCGCTCCTCCTATCTGGACGGCGGAATTGATCTCTATCGAATTCGGCCCGAAACGGGCGAGGTGTTATCGAGAAGGACGATCTACAGCCCCGATCCGAAGACCGGCAGACAGCCTAAGCAGTATAGCCCAAGCGCCATGCCTGGTGCGCTGACGGATATCCTCACGGCGGATGAGCGGTATATCTACCTGAGGAACACCGTTCTCGATAAACGATCCCTCAAAGGGCAACCGAAAGGCAATCCTCATCTTCTCACGTTGACGGGTTTTCTTGACGATACCTGGCCTCATCGTTCCTATTGGATATTCGGCACGCATCCCTCCCTCGCTACGGGATGTAGCGGGCGTGAGAGGAATTTGATCTACGGCAGGTTACTCGTCTTCGACGGCTCATCGGTCTACGGATACGGCAGAGCGTCAGTTCATTGGTCAAACCAACTGCAGGACAAGCCATACCGGCTCTTCGCTTTGAATCTCGCCGATAGGAGCGTAAGATGGACGAAACGTCTGCCTATCCGCGTGCGGGCGATGGTTCTATCGGACAAGGTGCTCTTCGTCGCCGGCACGATGGGGAAAGAAGGTGAAGGTAGAACGGCGCTGTTGATAGCCATCTCGGCCTTAGACGGGACGGAATTGGCACGGCATCGGTTGGACTCTCCGCCTGTGTTTGACGGCATGGGGGCCGCTTATGGCGGGATCTACATCGCATGTGAAAGCGGACAGATCCTTTGTATGGGCGAATAAGAACGCCGATTAACGTCGATCTTTCAGATCTCCCCACATCGATGCGAGTTTCCCGTCAGGCTCGACGGAGAGCTTGCTCGTGTGGACGATCAGGACGGCCGCATGTGCCCCTCCGGCCTCCTCTTTGGAGGCGATATCTATGTTTTTGCTGACATCTG
>CAZHVH010000371.1:0-3870 GCA_964535855.1 uncultured bacterium | reverse complement strand
ATCGCGCCATCTGTCATGCTGGGCCATCCTCAGAAAGACGTTCTTTGAGCTGAGGGAGCTGAGCATCCCGCGCAGCCTCCCCCTCATGGAGAGAAAGGCCACATCGACGCCGGTCTCCATCAAGGCGGTCACCGCCGGAGCGGTCAGATGGACGTTTCCGAAGATCAACATCCTGTCCACATGTATCAGGGGCACTGAGAGGAGCTTTTCGCCCGATTTTTCGACGACTATCCTTCCACCCTCCTTTCTGACGACCGATCCCTGTTCGACCACATAGACGACCGCCATCTCACACCTCTATAACCCATTTCACCTTATCCCCGTCTTTGACCATCCTCAACACGCCCAACTCCAGCTCCACCTCCTCCACATCGTGTTCCCTGAAGAGCTCCTCCAGCTCGTTTTCGCATTTTTGAATGCTGGACTGTATCCCGCGCAGATGCCTCCTCAGTTCCGAGAGTTTCTGGACAAGGGAAGCCGCCTGCTCCCTCAGCTCTTTCTTCTCCGATTTCCCCTCCTCTTCCCTTTCGATCCTCTCCATTTTATCCTTCATCACCGGCACCTGATCCACCCTCAGGGCGTGGAGTATGGGGCTGGGATATCCGCCTGGAGGCAATCTGAACCTGCAGTTACATCTCAGATTGGCGGTCAGCTCAGGGTAGTTCCCTCTGATCCTGGCACAGCTCAGCGGATACGGCTCGAGTCTGGAGATGAACTTGTCCGTTATCCTCTCGCTGTAGTTGAGGGTGTAGCTCATGACGGTGTGGATCGCCTTTTTGCCCTCCTCCCCGAGGTGTCCCAGCGTTCTGAGTATGAGGAGCCGTTCGTGATGTTGGAGCCAGTTTGTCTCCTTGGATTTCTTACAGAGGAACTTCAGCACGTTACATCCCGATATCACCTTGATCGTGAGCGGCATATCGGGGAACATCTCGGCTATCCACGACTCATCTTCGCCGAACGGCTCAACGACGGATCTGAGGTTGAGTATCCGGTTGACCTTCTCCAGCGGTATGGGTTCGACGTTTTTGAGCAGCTCCATCTGATCCTCGTACGGCAGTCCGGCCTCATCGACGAAGAGGCATCTCCTCCCCGATTTGGAGTGAATCCCGAGGGGAAGCTTTATGAGCTGGCCGAACTGGTTCTCCTTAACCCTGGTCTGTTGCGGGAAGAGCTCCCAGTTTATGGATGGGGAGGGTTTTCCGGCCTGTTCGGTTATCCTCTCCAGGAACTCCTTTGCGGTCTCGCCCTTGACCGGCTCCTGGAAGAAGAACCAGCAGTGTCTGCCCTTGTAACCGCTATCCTCGATGTAGCATTTGACGCCCAGCTTTTCGGCCGCGGCGACTATCCTGAGGGCGTCCTGATGTGTCCTCTGCAGCAGCTCCTCCCTCTCCCGCTCATCCGCTCTGAGGAGGTGTTTCCTGCCTATATCCACGTCCACGGCGGCGAAGGAGACGGTGTTGTTCAACCTCAGCAGATACACTCCGACCGTTTTTCCTCCCCGGATATGCTCCTTGAGGTCTGATGTCTGGATCTGTCTGTCGATCCTCCTGAAAACCCTCACCCCCATCGAATCTATTCCCTCGACGGCGAAGACGCCCTCTCTTCCGGAGAAGATCTCCAGCATCATCTCAAGTTCCTCCTGTGAGGGTTCCACCTTAACCTGTGCGGAGGCGACGAGTTTGGAGCTTTCGGGAAGGGCGGCTTCGATCACGGGCCGTGTTTCGCCCTTTATCCTTTCGGCCAATCGGTTCACCTCTCTAGCCAGCCTATAGAATCCCATCTCCGCCAGATCAAACGAGAGCTCCTCCAGCTTCGAGGGTGTCATATCATCCTGCCAGCCGATGACGGCCTCCTTGATCCTACTCAGCATCTCCTCGGTGATCCCCGCCTTCTCCTCTGAGAGTAGTTTCCTCAGGAGCTCCACGGCTTTCCCTTCGGTCTCCTCATCATGCAGAGGGGATACCAGTTCGATGAGGGCCATCTCCCTTCTATCGGCCCGGATCCAGAGCTCCGCCAGATAGAGGTTCATCTGCGGCGATTGATCCCGCATGTTGAGCCTTGCTTCGACAAGATCTGAGATGGGGCGTCTATCTCCCGTTTCGACCGCCGATGTCAGCAGGGCGGCGAGCATGGGGAGGCTGAGCGGCTCGATCCACGGCGTCGCCCCATAGTAGTTCCGCCATCCGCGGATGGAGACCAGAATCTGCCGGAGCTGTCTCATCGGCGGCATCGCCTTGATCTCCTCGTGCAGAGACTGGAGCTTCAGCTTAAGTATCTCTGAAGCCTTTTGGCTGGCGCGCCTGCCGGTTGAATCGAACCGATATCCCAGAAAGACGAACCCCTCCTCCTTCACGTTGTAGATATGCGTCTTATCCTCGTTCAGGGTCAGCTTGAGCGTCTCCAGCATCTCCCCTATCTCCTCCAGGGCCCGCCTTACGACCTCCTCATCGCGCCCGAACAGGGCGATATCGTCGGCGTATCGGACCATCTCATATCCCCTCTGAGTCATATATCTATCGAACGGGGTCAGGTAGATATTCGCCAGCAGCGGCGACAGGCCGCTTCCCTGTATCACCCCCACCTCGCACTCGCGAAAGCTCATGTTATCGAAAACCTCCACTTTCAGCATCGTTTCGATCAGGTTCGATATCTCCGGCTCGTTCACCCTCTCGTTAACCATCTGCATCAGTATCCCGTGGTCTATGGTGTCGAAGAAGTCGTCTATATCGGTCCTCAGCACCCAGTGATATCCGGCCTGGATGAGCTCCTGGACGATGCGCACGGCTTTGAGGGCGCCCTTGTGAGGTCGGTATGCGAAGCTACACTCCAGAAAGGTGGGCTCAAAGACGGGGGAGAGCACCTTATGCAGGGCGACCTGCACGATCCTGTCCTTGACCGTCGGTATGGCTATCTCGCGCTCCGATCCATCCACCGATCTGAGCTTGAACTTTCTGACGGGAGAGTGGGAATAGGTTCGTGAGATCAGCTCACGTTGGATTTGAGCGAGGTTCTCCTCGGCATCGCGTTCGAAATCCTCGACGCTCACCCCATCCACTCCGGGAGCCCCCCTGTTCTGGCTCACCTTCATCCACGCCTCCCTGAGCGTGGATATATCCGTCAGTTGATCCCATAGGGTTGAGATTTGGATCACCCCCTTCAGACGATGAACTTCTTCGGTTCATCTATCCTCTGTGCCACGCCGTATGATTCCCTCCTGTGCTGACATGATCTGCAGAGGCGATACAGTCTCAGGTTATCCTCCTTCGGATCGATCACCTTCATCAGCTCCTCAACCGCCTCTCTGATCCTCTCCTCAGTTAAGAAACACTCGAAAAGGCTTTTCTGAGCCCTGAACCCGTACCCCTCTAGGATCTTGGCGACCCTATTTCTGCGGTTATCGTCGGTGATGTCATATGCGAACACCACGAAGGTAGACATGATCCTATCACCCGATCAGCACAGATGTTTGACCTTCTCCCTGAGCTCCTTCAGATCCACATCCAGGACGGTCTCGGCCAGGGTTTGGGCGTATGAGATCAGCCTTTCGGCCGTCTCTCCGTCGAGGCGGGCATATCCGTGTTCCAGGTAGCTCATGTTCCTGGATCGCTGAAGATCTCTCAGCATATCGTTTTTCCTTTCGTCCAACGTCCGGCCGGAGAGGGATTCGATCAGGCAGATCCCCGCCGAAAGGGCGATATCGTTGGGCAGATATCCCATTCTTTTTTGAAATCGCTCCTTAGCCTCCGGATCGATCGCCTCCCAATCCGGAAGCCACGGGTTGATCCCCATGCTCATGAGTTTTCCCTGCACTGCCACCTCCACGGCCCTGTAGGCCCTCAGGACGGCGTCCGTGGCACGGCCCTGTCTCAT
>CAZHVH010000370.1:0-3875 GCA_964535855.1 uncultured bacterium | reverse complement strand
AGGGAGGTGGGGAGAATCAAACTGTTCAAATCGAAGGAGGTCTGAGATGAAGAAGGGGATATGTCTGGGATCGCTTCCCGGCGACAGCCTGGAGGCGAAGTTCAGGCTTGCTAGAGAAGCCGGTTTTGACGGCGTGGAGATAGGCACCCTGACAGATGAGGAGGATCGACGGAGATACAAGGAGATAGCCGATGCGATGGGGATCGAGATACCCAGCATCATGAACTCCAAGCACTGGGCTAAACCTCTCTCCGATCCTGACCCGAAGGTCAGGGAGGAATCGGTCCAAGGGGTAATCGATTCGATCGAAACGGCGGCGGTCGTCGGAGCGGATACGGTTTTGCTCGTGCCCGCGGTCGTCACGGAGGAGGTCACCTACGAGGAAGCGTATGAAAGATCACAAGCTGAGATACGCAAGCTGATCGGCTATGCTCGGGAGAAGGGGGTTTATATCGCCGTCGAAAACGTCTGGAACAAGTTCCTTCTCAGTCCGATCGAGTTCGCCCGATATATCGACGAGTTTGAAAGCGATCACGTGGTCGCGTATTTCGACGTGGGCAACATCGTGCTATACGGATATCCACAACATTGGATAAGGACGTTGGGGAAAAGGATCAAGAAGGTACATGTCAAGGGGTTCCACGCCAACAGGCGACAGTTCACCTGGCTGCTTGAGGGAACGATAAACTGGAAGGCGGTTATGGAAGCCTTCAAGGAGATCGGATATGATGGGTATCTGACGGCCGAACTGCCCGTCGATTCCTCCGATCCCGAAGGCAGGGTCAAAATGATAAGCGAGGATCTGGATAAGATCATATCGGGAGAGGCGTGATGAGGAGAGAATCGCTGAAATTTCTCAAAGAGCTGATAGAAGCGCCGAGTCCATCCGGCTTCGAGGAACCGGCGCAGAGGCTTGTGAGGGGATATATCGATCCCTTTGCCGACGAGGTTCGAACCGATGTCCACGGAAACGTCATAGCCGTGAAAAACCCCGATGGCAAACCCAAGGTGATGCTGGCAGGACACTGCGATGAGGTGGGTTTCGCCGTCACACATATCTCCGACGAGGGGTTCATCTACTTCCAGTCCATCGGCGGGATAGACGTCGGGGTGACTATGGGGCGTAAGGTGGTGATCCACTCCAAGGACGGACCGGTCGAAGGGGTTATCGGTCGAAAGGCGATACATATCCTGGAGGGGGATGAGAGGAACAAGATACCGAAAATACACGAGCTCTGGATAGACATCGGCGTCTCAAGCAAAAAGGATGCGGAAAAACTCGTCTCGATCGGTGACCCGATCACATATGCTACGGGATTCGAGCGGTTGAGAGGGGACATAGCGGTGGCACGCCATTTCGACGATAAAATAGGTACTTTTGTCGTCTGTGAGGCGATGAGGCTGCTTAAGGATAAACGGATCTCGGCCGCTCTGTATTCGGTCTCAACCGTCCAGGAGGAGATAGGGCTTCGAGGGGCGAGAACCAGTGCCTTTGGAATAGATCCCGACGTGGGCATCGCCGTGGATGTCGAGCATGCGACCGATTACCCGGGAGGGGATAAGAAACGGGGAGGCGATATCAAGCTCGGAAAAGGGCCTGTCCTATATCGAGGGGCGAACATCAACCCCGTCGTTGGGGAGATGCTCAAGGAGACCGCTCAAAGGAGGAGGATACCCTATCAGTTTAAGGTGGTCACCGGCGGGACGGGAACGGACGCCAACGCCATTCAGATAACGCGCGCCGGCGTGGCAGCCGCCCTTGTGGGTATACCGAACAGATACATGCACTCTCCGGTGGAACTGATCTCGCTCAGGGATGCCGAAAACGCCGCCAGACTCCTCGCGGCATTCGTCGAATCGCTCACGCCGGAGATGAGCTTTATCCCTAGCTGACTCGAAGTGTAGGGGGCAAGGCGTTCAAAGGGAGACGTCTTGCCCTTTCACGTTGCCTTGACAACTTCGCATATGGAAATGTATCCTTGTTGTAGATCCTTAATTAAGGAGGTCAAGAATGAAGATCAAGGTGATAAGCGTAGTGATTGTTCTCTGTCTTTTCTCCGCCCTTTCAAGCTGGGCTGGGAAAATAGGAGACGTCGGCATCTTCTGCGATCAGACTAGCTGGATAGATGCCGCCGCCGCAAAGCGCATCGCCGAGGTGCTTGTCAAAAACGTGAAGTCGGCCGCTAGCGTCAAGATCTATGATCTGGACGGGATAGCCGACTTCGCTAAAGCGAACACAGGTGACGGCGAGGTTGATGTGATCATGACCTTCGGCTACTTCCCCGAAACCATATATCCAGCTGGGAACGCCAAGCCTGATGGCTCAATAGCCGAGCTGTTCTTGGAAGATGGGAACATGTTCCTAAACACGGCCGACTATATCTTTTACGTCACCAAGGGCGGTGGGGCGAACGGCACCGGCGGCCTTCAGAACATGATGGATATCCCTGGCATTGAGATGTGGGGCGATAATACCGCCGTCACGGTTACAGATGATGGGAAGAAATACATGCCATCGCTTAAGGATTATCCGACTTGGAGACCATTCCATATCAATGAGCTCCAGGACCCCTGGGAGGCGGAGACGATCTTCGCCATCGATGGCAGCGGCACAAAAGCTGATCCGGTGGTCGTGAAGGATAAGAAGACAAACGGCAGGATAGCGATCGCCTTCCAGGTAGGACTTGATAAAGTGGACGAGGACACCAGAACGAAATGCCTCACAGAGTTCTTCAACAACTGGCTCTCGACCATTCCGGAGGCAACACCGGTAAATCCTTCCGGCCTGCTGCCTCTCACATGGGGCGCTGTAAAAGGAAGGTGAAAATAAGCTAACCCCGCATATCGCCCGGTGGGAGCATATGCTCCCCCGGGCGATACTGCTTTGAGGTGTTCCCATGGTTCAAGCTCGCCGTTATCGTAGGCTGCTTTACCTTCTCCTCCTTTCACTGACCTTCTTCCCCCTTAGCTCTTATCCTTGGGGTAGGGAAGGACATATAGCGATCACCAATAAAGCTATAGATGCGCTGCCGAGTACTATAAAGGCGTTCTTCGATCTGAATAGGGATGAACTGGTGAGGCTCTCGAATGTCCCCGACTGGGAGTGGAAGGCAAATCCCGAAACCCGATACACAGCATCCTGGCATTACCTCGATATAGACAAGTTCGATTTCAGATATCCGTTCAAAGATTTCCCCAGAGACAGAAAGGAGCTGAAGAAGCTCTATGATGAGCGGGGTGAAGCGGGATATCTTCCATGGACGATAGCCGATTACTACGACAAACTCGTGAGGGCCTTTAAAAGTGATGACCTGGAATCCGTTGTGTATCATGCTGGAATCGTTTCACACTTCATAGGTGATAGCACCATGCCCTTACATTGCACACGCAACTACAACGGGGATTTTTCCGGAAATTATAAGTTCGATGTACCTTATGACTCGCCCGATTACGCCCATAGGGGAGTCCACCAGAGGTTTGAAATCGGGTTAATGGAGAGATATCTCGATAAATATAAGTCCAAACTCCAGGGTCGGAAGATCATCGTCAAACGGCTTCCAGATGATAAGTTGGAGTATGCCTTTCAGATGATAGTCGATTCCTTTTACAACGTTGATCAGATCATCTATTTTGACAAGGCCGCCATGAAGGCCTTCAAGATAAAGTATGACCTTGAGGATTTCAAATCCAAAGCGGATAAATACTACGCCTATATGGATCGGCATGTTGGATCGCTTTTGGTCGACAGGTTGGCCAAGGCATCGGAGTTCCTGGCGAGCTTCTGGTATTCGGCGTGGATTGAGGCCGGGAAACCTGATCTCAAGCTTGAGAGAATCGAGGTGAAGGACGTATCGCCGAGATGAAGAGGATAGATA
>CAZHVH010000369.1:0-3885 GCA_964535855.1 uncultured bacterium | reverse complement strand
AGCGTGGGATATATAAACCTTTTGACCGAAGGTTGTCATAGCGCGCCCTCTCAGTAAGGTCGATAAAAGATTACCATAATTCGCCATGCATGTCAAGGGCGATTTCTTGAAAATCCCCAACTCTTTTGTTAAACTACAAAGTGCCCTCGCGCTCCCCGTTCAATCCTTCAGGCGAGGTGATTGATATGGCAAGGCGTTTGGCTTTACCTCTCCTCGCAGTCATCGTCGTCCTGTCTCTGGCCGGATGTGCCGCTAAACCGCAGATCACGACCCTCATAGAGCCGATCCCAACGGGTAAGGAGCTAAGGGTTGATGAAAGGACGGGCGCCATCACGGTGGAAAAGAACGATATCGCCATAACCGTCAGACCCCTCGACACCAGAGAGCTGATGGCGCTGACCGATGATATCGATATCAATCCATACGTCGAGAAGAGCTTCTGGGGTAAGGTTAAGCCGCTCTATGCCGTTTTCGATCTCTCCATCCACAGTAAAAGCAGGAACAAGGTCGTGGTCGATCCCATCGCACAGCTTATAACGGAGAACGGGGATCAGTACGCGTCGTTGCCATATGAGTATTTCAAGGATATCCTGGGCACGGTATACGGCCGGAAGGTGATCGTCTACGTGCCCGTCAGATACAGGTGGTGGTACGATCCCTATTGGGACGTCTGGTATTACAGGCCCTACTGGCGGCCCTGGGGATATCGGTATCCATGGCACGGCTGGCCTTACTATTGCACCAGGACGGTCTCCTACGATGAGCTCAGGGCGCTCAGAGCGGTCGTTCGGGATACGATCTTCGATGGAGCTAAACTCTTCCCCGGCGCTCGAAGACACGGCCTGCTGGTCTTTGAGCTTATCCCGGAGGATGTATCGGAATTCAGGCTGATCATCCCTGAGGTGAGGATCTACCGCAGGGGCAGGGAAAGACCCCAAAGAATCGATTTCCAGTTTCATTTTAGACAGAGAGTTCTGGTTAGATGATCGAGATAAGACGGGTACAGGAGGAATTTGAAAGGCGCAACCTCTCCCCATACGCCGCCCTCAGCGCGGAGAGCAAGGGAAGGTTGCGCTCCATAGAGGAATGTCAGGTCAGAACCGCATTCCAGAGGGATAGGGATCGCATAATCCACTGCAAGGCTTTCAGGAGGTTGAAGGACAAGACCCAGGTCTTCCTAGCTCCGAAGGGCGATCATTACAGAACAAGGCTCACGCATACCCTGGAGGTCTCACAGATAGCCAGGACAATCGCCCGGGCCCTGAGGCTGAACGAGGATCTGACTGAAGCGATAGCGCTCGGACATGACCTCGGGCATACCCCTTTCGGGCACGCCGGTGAGGCCGTGCTCAACAGGCTTACTCCCGGCGGCTTCGCTCACGCCAGACAGAGCCTCAGAGTGGTTGACCTGCTGGAGAACGAGGGAGAGGGATTGAACCTGACGTATGAGACGCGCGACGGCATACTCAAGCACTCGAAGGGCAGAGGCAGTGTGACCTCCGAGGAGATGCCCGAGACGTTGGAAGGCCAGATCGTCCGATTTGCCGACGTGATCGCATACGTAAATCACGACATAGATGACGCCATCCGGGCGGAGGTGATATCCGAATCGGATCTCCCCGATCAATTCGTCAAGGTGCTGGGGAGCGCCAGAAACAAGAGGATTGATACGATGGTCAAGGCCGTCATCAGGGCCAGCCTCAATCGCCCCGTCATAGAGATGGATGAGACGATACTCGAGGCGACTTTGGGGTTAAGGGAGTACCTTTACGAAAACGTGTACACCTGTCCGCAGATGATGGACCAGATCGAAAAGGCCGAACATGTGCTTGAATCGCTCTTCAACTATTATCTCGAGCATATCGACGAAATTCCACCTTACATAAGGCGAAACGCCGAAAGGGATGGAAAACATCGCGTCGTATGCGATTTCATAGCGGGCATGACGGACGGGTATGCCCTCGAAACCTACAGACGCCTTTTCCTTCCCGAGCCGTGGGGATATTGATGGGCAGATCGATCTTCATCCTTCTTCTCATTTTCCCTCTGGGGGGGATCGCCTGGGGCCTCGATTTCGATATGGTGGATTCACCCACCGCGTATTTGGATCGATCCGGTTCCTTCGCCCTCGCCGCCCGTGTCTCATCCGATATGGAAAGCTCTGATCTCTCGCTCTATTCGGCTCTCTGGAGGGTGGAATGCAGGATCAGATTCTCGATGGAAGAGGGGGAGATCGAACCGGGCTTAAACGCAAAAGCCCTTTTGGTCCGCGAAAGCGGTGTGATACCCGCGCTTTCCATCGGAGTCTCGGAGGAAACCCCATATGCGGTGCTCGGGAAACGTTTTAACTTCCCCCTGTTAGGTCTGTTTTCGGTACATCTCGGGGCAGATCGTAAGGGGCCGTTCGGCGGAACGATGAAAACGGTTGATATCCCCTCTTTAAGCTCCCGCCTGAGGATATCGGCTGAGCGATATCAGGAGGAGGTATCTCTTCTGTTTAAGCTGTCAAGCCGCTGGGGATCGGAGATCGGTCTCATCCTGAGGATGAATGATAAATCCGAGGTGGAGACGATCTCAGCTCAGATCGGATTTTCGACTGAAGGGTTGATCTCCCGGATCGAGGGCACGGAGCGACTGGCGGGACAGGCGGGCAAACTCGCCGCCGAAGCCCTCGAAAGGCTCAATCGGTGAGCTTTAGGAATATGTCCTCGAGATCCCTCTCCTGCGAGAGAATCCTCAGATCCTCCAACGTTCCGACGGCGATCAGATTCCCCTTGTCTATTATGGCTATCCTATCGCACATCCGCTCGGCGATCTCCAGGACATGAGTGGTCATGAAGACCGCTCGTCCCTGTCTGCACAATTTCTGAAGCATCTCCTTGACCATTCGGGCGCTTTTCGGATCCAGCCCGCTCGTGGGCTCGTCCAGAAAGAAGACCTGTGGACCTTGGACGATGAGTGAGGTGAAGATAAGCTTCTTACGCATGCCGTATGAGTATCCCCTTATGAGCTCACCCGCCATATCGTTGAGTTCAAAAGCTTCGAAAAGCTCCTCCATCTTCAGCTCCGCCTCTTCAGGATCAACCCCGTACAAGCGGGCGATAAACCTGACGAATTGCCTTCCGGTAAGTCCTTCATAGATGGTGGGTGTATCAGGCATAAGTCCGGTTATGGCTTTAACCTGTCTGATCTGAGAGGTGATGTCGTATCCGCAGATATAGGCCGTCCCGGAGGTGGGCCTTATCAACCCCGTGAGCATGTTGATCGTGGTGGTCTTACCTGCTCCGTTAGGTCCCAGGAACCCGAAGATCTCACCTGGTTTGACCTCTATGTTAAGCCGGTTGACGGCAGTGATTTGGCCGTATCTCTTGGTCAGGTCGACCGTACGGATCATCTCAGGGATCTCACCGTCTTCCAGATCTTAACGAGCCCCATGCAGTGACCGCCTCTCTTGAAACATAATGGGGAATTTCCGCAATGGATCTTCACAGCGAAAAATAGGGCGGGCCGTCGAAGAGCCCGCCCGCATGGTTTAATGAGCTATCACTTTTTCTCCTTGGTGGAGATGTAGTACTGATAGACGAGAGCGTACCGCTGTGTGGCGTAGTCCAGTGCTTTTATGACGCTGTCGCTATCGGGTATGATCTGTTTGCCGGTGGTCTTATCCACGTACTTCGTTCTCAGCGCCTCATAAGCCTTCAGGGCCTTTTCCCAATCCTCCATCAGCTCATATGCGGTTCCGACCTGGATGTGCGCGATATCGGCGGAGGTCGTGTCCGGATACTTCTGGATCAGGTTCTCAAAGTATTTGGCCACTTCCAGAGTTTTTCTCTTCTGAGCCTCGCCTTTCAGACGCTTAGCCTCATCCAACATCTCCAGCCCTTT
>CAZHVH010000368.1:0-3890 GCA_964535855.1 uncultured bacterium | reverse complement strand
CGATAGTGGCAGCAATACCTTTCCGTAAGAGGGCTATACCGATCTACTTCATGGTAAGGCGGTTATCGTTCCCCAGTATGGGGTGATGGCGATACGGTACAGAGCCCTCGACGGAGATTTAACCCTATATCTAGGCTCAGCGGGGTAGAATATCGTTCCGCAGTTCTTCAGGGTGCCGAGGTAAATCGTGGTGGCGAACGGCTTCCATCCGACGATATCGGAACGAACTTTAGGTTTTGGGGATTTCAGGTATTTCACAACGCTTTTCCAAGCGCTCTGCCCTTCCTCTTGATTGGCCTCGGCAAGAGCGGTCGTAAGGATCGAGACAAGTATGCAAATCAGCAGCGGAAAAACAAGGACTTTCATCTTTCCCTCCGACCCTCCTTTCATCCTAGCTTTCATATTTTACCACTCCTCAGCGGTTCCTGCAACTTAACCTGATCTTGACGGAAACTCAGATCCGCGCTAGAATTACGCTGGAAAATCGTTTCAGCCATACTGGCTTAAAAAATCTAGGAGGACAAGCTGGAGAGTAAGATCAGCAGCTCATATTTCACGAAAATATGGGGTCTGATGGCGATTTCGCTCGTTTTATCCGGAACAGCGAGCGGCCACGATTTTATCATCGGTGGGTTCATCGGCAGATGTTCCAGCCTCAGCTCATCCGGTCCAGCAATCCCCACGTCCATCAAACCGTGTTTCGATTCCGGAGCGATAATCATAAGACAGGACGCCATAGTTTACGGAGTCAGCGTGAGCTTAGACACATCACTCCCTGCTCGCCCCTCCATAGGGCTCTACTTCGCTCGACAAGGGGTAAGAGAGAAATGCAGCTCTGTGCACGAGAGGGTGGGAAATACTTTCAGCACAGAATGGCGTATGCTGTTGAACGCTTCATCTATAACAACGCTTATTTGGCCTTCATTCGGCATAGAGATAGACCTTCCCAAGAGATCAAAGCCCGCTCGCCTCGTAGAGCGTTTCCTAACCCTGGGTGCGGGGGTGAGCTTGGTCTATGCCAGAGATAGGGTACGTCCCGGATCAAAATATGTCGATCACTATGAGGAATGGAGGTGTGAGCCTTTGATCGATTCCGAGCCGGTCCTGGTCGAATTCAGACACGAGGAGAAGGACTTCGGCGATTTACGTTCCTCCGGCTTGGGATTAGGCTCGTACCTCCTTGCGGGCCTTAAGTTACGATTTCGTCGGATCTCCCTGAGCTTTGTGATGCGGGCTGATTTCGCAAACATAGAGCTTAAACCTCAAAGGGGAAATATCACGAACAAATTGGGATTCTACATTGGGACTGTAGGTATGAGAATCGGAACGGGAGGTGTTAAATGAACTGGAAGGCGAGATGGATTTGGATGGAAGGTGAGGAGAAACCCAGGAATTTCTTCCTGATGTGCCGAAAGAGCTTTAAGCTCGACGGTGAGATCGTATCCGCCTCCCTGGCGATCACTGCCGACAGCCGATACGTGCTCTACGTCAACGGCGAGAGGATCGGCCAGGGCCCACCGAGGTCCTTCCCGTGGCGTCAGAACTACGATCTCTACGACATAACCCCCTACTTAAGGATCGGCGAGAACCTCATCGCTGTGCTCGTCAATCATTACGGACACTCCACATTCCAGTATATTCAAGGGCGTGGCGGATTGCTCTGCCAGATCGAGATTGAAACTTCAGCCGCCAAAACGGTCATAGGAACCGACCGGACCTGGAAGGTGAAGCCATCCGAAGCCTTCGCCCGATTCGTGCCGCGGATATCGGTCCAACAGGCATGGGAGGAGCAGTTCGATGCAAGGCGAGAGCCCGCGGGTTGGACTGAAGGAAGCTTCGACGATTCAGACTGGGAGAACGCCCTCGAGATCGGAGAGCCGGGATGTGAGCCCTGGACGGAGCTCGTCCCCCGAGATATTCCCCTCCAGACCGATGATGAGGTCGTCCCCGTTCGTCTGATGAAGGCGGAAGTGGTCAGATCCATACCCTATCACTGGACCGTGGATCTCGAACGATCCTTCTTCCCCGATAGATACGATTCCAACCATAAATCGGTGAGGGGGTTTCTGCTCTTCGAGATCCGCTCTGAGGGCGAAAATGAGGTTCTCCTCAGGCGATCTCATCACGTCGTCGGCAAACTCAAGCTGAACGGCGAGGAAGTATCGGCTGGTGACGGAACAAGGTTACACCTGAGGAACGGTCGAAATATCATGCTCTTCGACGTCTCAGGCAGTTACCACCTGATGCAGTTCTCGCTCGGTTTGGAGTGTGAGGGGAAACTGCAGGCAGGTCGAATCGCCGTCATAGGTCCGATCCGAGACGATGAGATGTTCAACCGAATCTGGGAATCAGGTGATCCGGAGAAGACACCTGAGGGGATTCCGATCCGCGATGTGCCGGAGGAGGCGATCGCTAAAGTTGACGTCTGGTCGTTGACCTATTGGGACAAACCGGTGGTTGGAGTTGAGCCCAGGGTCGAAAACCTCGACGCCATGCTGACGCCGAACGACGAATGGTCGGTTATCCATCCGTCCGAGGAGGGAGATGTCAGGCTGCTGTTGGATTTCGGAAAGGAGCTTCTGGCATACACCGAGTTCGAGATCGATGCGCCAGAGGGGACGATACTGGATTTCAACATGTTTGAGGGGATACAGGAGGGCGAGCTGCTGCTGACACATGGGCTGAACAACTCGTTCCGATATGTGTGCCGCGAGGGAAGGCAAAGCTACAGAAGCTACGTCAAGCGGGGATTCCGATACGCCTATGTGGTGCTGCGCAACTTCAGCTCTCCGGTCAGGATAAGACACATTACCTCCAGGCTTAGCACCTATCCCACGCCCGAGCGGGGCGAGTTTTACTGTGACGACGATCGATTGAACAGGATCTGGGAGATCGGCGCCTATACGTTGAGGCTCTGCATGGACGATACCTATCTCGACTGTCCGGCCTATGAGCAGACGCATTGGGTGGGCGATGCCCGTAACGAGGCCCTGATCAACTGGGCAGCTTTCGGCGATCCCCGGATAACAGCGCACTGTCTGCTGCAGACGGCCGATTCCCTCCGCCGCTCTCCCCTCCCTGAATCCCACGTCCCCAGCGGTTGGCAGGATATCCTCACCGCATGGAGTTTACTCTGGGTGATCTCCGTTCGGGAATACTGGCAGTTCACCGGCGACAGAGGCTTCCTCGAGAGGATCTATCCGGCCGTTAAAATCACCTGCGATAACTTCATCGGCTATCTGAACGACGACGGATTGCTGGAGATAGAGGCTTGGAACATGCTCGACTGGGCGCCGATGGATACTCCCAGGGCGGGCGTCGTGACACATCAGAATATGCTCCTGGTGAGATCTCTTAGGGAAGCTTCTGAGATCGCAGACCTGCTGGGAAAGGGAGATGGCGAGAGATGGAGAAAGGCGGCGGATGATTTGAAAGGGGCCATAAACCGACATCTTTGGTCCCAGGAGAAGGGAGCCTTCATAGACTGCATACGCCCTGACGGCACGCCCAGTCCGGTTATCAGCCAACAGACGAACACCATGGCCCTGCTCTGTGACTGCGTCGATGGGGAGAGAGCCCGGAAGGTTAGAGAACTCGTGCTCGATCCGCCTGAGGGCGTGGTGACGGCCGGAAGCCCCTTCTTCATGTTCTTCCTCTTCGAACAGCTCGCCCGTGATGGGGAGATAGGGAGAATGCTCGATCTGACCAAGGAGAAGTGGGGATTCATGATAGACAAAGGGGCGACCACGTTCTGGGAGACCTTCCCCGGGTGGGCCGGAAGGAGATGGACGAGAAGCTGGTGTCACGCGTGGTCCTCCGCGCCGACATATTTCCTGAGCACCGAAGTTCTGGGCGTCTATCCTGAGGAGCCGGGATTTCAGACCGTGAGG
>CAZHVH010000367.1:0-3897 GCA_964535855.1 uncultured bacterium | reverse complement strand
CCGGGCCAGGAGGCCGCCTTCGCCACCGGTGTTCTACGCGATATCTACGCATTTCACCGCTACACCGCGCATTCCGCCTCCCTCTCCCGGACTCAAGCCATGTAGTTTCGAGTGCAATTCCTCGGTTGAGCCGAGGGATTTCACACCCGACTTACATGGCCGCCTACGCACCCTTTACGCCCAGTGATTCCGGGCAACGCTAGCCCCCTACGTCTTACCGCAGCTGCTGGCACGTAGTTAGCTGGGGCTTTCTACTGGGGTACCGTCAGCCCCGCCAGCTATTCGCCAGCGGGGGTTTCTTCCCCCAGTGCAGGGGTTTACAACCCGAAGGCCTTCATCCCCCACGCGGCGTCGCATGGTCAGGCTTGCGCCCATTGCCAAATATTCTCGACTGCTGCCTCCCGTAGGAGTCGGGGCAGTGTCTCAGTCCCCGTGTGGCCGACCACCCTCTCAGGCCGGCTACCCGTCGTAGCCTTGGTGGGCCGTTACCCCACCAACTAGCTGATAGGCCGCAGGCCCATCCCCAGGCGGTAGCTTAGATTAAATCCAAGCCACCTTTCACCTCGAAGACCGTAGTCCTCAAGGCGATATCCGGTATTAGCACCCCTTTCAGGGTGTTATCCCAGTCCTGGGGGCAGGTTACCTACGTGTTACTCACCCGTTCGCCGCCCTACTTGACCCCGAAGGGTCTTTCGAGCCGACTTGCATGTCTAATCCACGCCGCCAGCGTTCGCCCTGAGCCGGTATCATACTCTCCAGTTAAAACATACGAGCTCAGTTGGCCTAGGTTTCCCTATGCCATCCGAACCCTCCGTCACGGCTATTCAGCTTTCAAAGATCACCTTCGAGGCCCATTTGGACCCCGAAGAGCAGAATCTAATTATATCAATTTACCCCAGCATTGTCAAGGGTTTTTTCCAACCAAATCCCTCAACTGCTGAAGGCGGGCTATATTATACAAATTTGACTTTGACATGTCAACCTAAAAAACAACCGCCCCAGTCCGCTGTCCGCTTGAAATCCCCTAGGATCTGGCGTATAATATGCGATGGGTTAAGTTCGATATCAAGGAAGTGATCAATGTGCTGGGGGAAAATAGAACGAGGGTTTCGTTTATCATCTCCCTCGCCTTGCATGCCGTGCTCATCCTGATCCTGGCGCTTTACATCTCCAATATCACAGAGAAACTGGAGAATTACGTCTCGATATCCTTCCATAAAGCTCCTTCTCCTAGGAGGAAAGTCAGAGTTCGTAAGCCGGTCATTTTGCCTAAACCCGCTTTAGCGCCGACAGATGAGTATTCCCCTATCGCTGAGGTCAAAAGACGAAGGGAGATGGCCGTGGCGAAGAATGAAAGTCCGCCTCTGGAACGGACTGAAACGATGGAGGGTTCAGGGGGCAGACCGTTCCCCATGAAAGGTAACCCTCCGACGCTGAAGGGGCGGGTTGACCTGTTGACGGTTGTCGATTTGCCCTCCGAATCGGACGTCTCGATACCTAAACCGGCCTCCGCTTTGGGCGCCCCAGGGTTGGAAACCGGATTGGGAGAGGGGAGAGAGGGAACCGGGGGAGTAAAGGTGGGACGAGGCGGCTATGGAACGGGAGGAACGGGCGACATGATAGGTTCAGGCTTCGCACAGGGCCTCTCATCCCTGATCCAGAGTGATGGCTCGGCAGGCATATCCGACGCGGCGGGGGATATGACGCACAGCGTCAGACTCGGCGAGGTGATCTTGCCTCCTCTACCCAAAGGAGAGCCTGGGGGGCGAGTGGTGGGGAAAGGCAAGGACATCAGAGGAGTGTTCCGCTTTTCCAGGTTGAAACACCGGTTTTCCGACTGGTGGGCCGATCCCATGTCGTTGGTGGAACTTACCAAGTGGATCAACTCTCACACCAATATCCACGCGGACATGAACGTCGAGGGAGGAGTTCTCAGCCTAACCGACGCCCTGCTCATGAAATGCCCGATGGTGGTGATGACAGGGCATGATCCCGCGTTCGCGGGGATTGTCTCCGCCCGTTCCGGACGTAAGGTCACCACGGAACCTTCCCTCACAGATGCCGAGAGGGAAGCTCTACGGAGATATCTGGTCGAAAAGGGCGGTCTGATCTTCTTCGATGAATGTGGACATGACATGCTCAACACCCCCCTTGCGATGAGGCTGATAGCTGAGCTTCATAGGGCTGTTCCGGAGTATCCCATAATCCCTATCCCAAACAACCACGAGCTATATCACTGTTTCTACGAGCTCGGCGGGCCGCCCATAGGCGCATCATATCTGTGGATCCATGGCCCATATCGGTTCAGGGGGAGGATGAAGAGGAGATTGCGCGGGCTGTCGGTCGGCGATGAGCTCCGGGTCATAATAAGCGTGGAGGATTACCTGTGTGCGATAGCAAGTGGAGGACATAAAAAGGTCAAGTCCGAGCCGGCATTTAGGCTGATTACGAACATCGTGGTATATTCGCTCACCCATGGCGGCATCAGCGATCATTCGCAATACGTGCCTGAGATGGAAGAAGGATTCGCTCCGAGGAGAATTCCATACGTCCCTTCTTCAACTCCGAAGGAAATTCCGCGTTAGCGTGATAAGCCTTGATCTTGAATGGAAGAGGATGCTAAAATTAAGCTGAAAGCAAAACATATCGAGGGAAATCATGGGAAAACCTTTGAAGGTCGGCATCGTAGGGGCAGGTATTCTGGGAACTGCACATGCAGAGGCGCTGCAGGAGGAGGATAGAGCTCATCTCGTCGCCGTAGCCGATAAAATCCTCGATAGAGCTCGTTCTCTGGCAGGGCGATACGGCGCAAACGCATATGGCGATGCCCAGGAGATGGTTGATGGGGAAGAGCTGGATATCGCCGTCATAGCTACACCCGATCCGTTCCACAGGGAGCCCTTTACCGTCTGCGTGGAGGCCGGGGTCGGGGTCGTCCTGTGCGAAAAGCCCCTCGCGACCAGCATCAAGGACGCCGAGGAGATGATGAACCTCGCTGAAAAACGAGGCGTCAAGGTCTTCGTCGACTTCGAGAATCGGTTCGCTAAGGCCGACATGACCACCAGGTATCTCATACAAAACGGGTTGATCGGCAAACCAGTATATGCCGATATGCAGCTTGATGACAACATAAGCGTCCCGACCATGCTCTGGGGTAGACGCAGCAGGGATTGGGCCGCCAGAACCTCAACGGCGCACTTTCTGATGAGCCATACGGTCGATCTGGTGAGATGGTACTTCGAACCGGCCAGAGTTGAGAAGGTTTTCGCCATCTCCCAGAGGCAGGTTCTCGGATATACGCCCGATCTTTATGAGGCATTCCTCTTCCTCTCAAACGGCGTCAAAGTCAGACTGAAATCCGAATGGATAAGATATATGGATGATCTGGTCGAGTTCAGCCAGTATATAGGCGGTTCGGAGGGAGGGGTATTCTATCACAAGCGAAGGGGATTTAACAAATCCGTGGGATGGAAGGCGAATCTGTCGAATAAGCTTTCGGTTGAAGATCTGAGATCGATCCAGCGGAAACTGGAGAGTTACGGCATAAGGACGACGATCAGCCTTGAACCGGATCACTCCAGAGGCGGTGAGGGCTGGAGACCGACGATGAGGATGGATGAGGAGGGAGCCAGGAACCTCAGCGGCTGGCCCTACTTTATCGACGCCATTCTGGAGGGGACGGACTCGCCCGAAAGATGGAGGGAATTCGGAACGCTGCCCACCGGTGAGGATGGCTATGAATCGGTCAGGGTCGTCTGCGCCATAATAGCCTCTTCTGAGAGCTGTAGGACGATAAGCCTGTGAGGTGAGGGGAAGATGAGCCAGGGGGAAAGCGGCATCAGGATGTGGGTCAGGGTGACCTTCTCCAAGGATTCCGTTTTCGGTATATCGAACTGT
>CAZHVH010000366.1:0-3904 GCA_964535855.1 uncultured bacterium | reverse complement strand
GGGTCATACCCTTCCCTCCGTTTATCGGTTAACGCCCGCCCTCCACCGTTCGCCACCTGGCAGGAGGTGGAGATGCGGACGGTTAATCACATATCCCCACGACCACAACCTTGGCCCCTAAAGGGCGGATTTTCAACCTGAATCTTCCCCTCATATCGTCCGGCTCTTCATGAGAGCCGTCATCGGGATTCAGAACCCTGAGGGGACCGGAGGCCCTCAAATGGATCTCATCATCGAACTCATGCTCTGAGCGGTTGAAGATGAGGTAGATATCCAATCCATCCCTCACCCTATGGTTGTAAAGGATGTATCTGTTGGAATGTGTGAGGAGCAGATCGGGTTCAAGCCTTTCCCTCAGAGCCTTTATCATCTTCTCGACGTTCCTGCAAACCTTAAGCCCACACTCCATCTCGCCTGCCATTAATATTCCCAACGTCTCGTCATGTCCCCTCTCCATAGCCTTGCTCGGCATCCTCTTAAACGCTATGAGAAACCCACCTTGGCGTGCGAAATCGATCAGCTTACGAGCCGTGTCGAACCTTATGATCTCCATCGGCGGAATCACCACGACGCTGTACTCCTCCTGGGCTATCTTCAGTTTACCATCGACGATCAGGGCATCCTGAACCGCCCTGTCATCCAGAAAATCGAAATCGATCTGATGCTCAAGCAACCCCCTCGCTATCTCCGCCAGCGCACCGCTTATCTCGCGGATGGACCGGGATTGAGTTTCGGGCGAGATCGATCTGGTGGTCGGGAGGAAATCGGCCCAGACCGAGGTTATGGGATATAGAACCGCCACATCGGCGACATGCCTTCCGCCGATCATCATCGAGGCGAGCCTCCCCACAAAATCGTTAAACTCCCTGTATTCATCCGGAGATATCCTTCCCCAGGGATAGTACGAGGTTATCACGTTTATCCCCATGACGAACTGAAGGGCGGCGATGCCCTTCATCTCGTCGAGGCTCACCTCCCTGCCGGATGTCCTCTCGATATGATCGGAGGTTTCACTCATCACCCTCTCCAAACCCTGAATGTGAGCGGCGGAGGAGGCGAACTTGGCGCCCAAAAATCCGTTCCCCTTGAAGACGTTTTCAGGACGCGAGCTGAGCATGTCTATGCCCGGGATGTCGAATCGTCGCATGATCTCAAAAAGGCTTCCCTCAAAGGCCACATGATGGGCGATCTCCTCCTCCCAGAGGGGATGCCCTGTCGAGGCGATTCCGTTTTCCCTGCACCAATCCTGTATCTGGCCGAAATATGATTCGGCACACAGCTTGGCGACCACATCATAATAGTCGCATCTCACCCTCCTGGCCTCATCGGGCGGATCGACCTTATCGGTGAACAGCGCTACGATCTTGGGCTCGATATCATATCCCTTTATCCTCCTGAAGAACTCAGGGAACTCCTCACACCAGGGCACGGCGGCGTATCTAGGCTCCGGGTCGGGATGTATATAGGCGGTCATCAGGGACGGTTCATCGGTGAAGATCGCCTCTATGGAAGTACCGAGTTTATCCGGGAACCTGCGTTTATACTCTTGGTGTGTCAGCTCGATGAATCTGGCAACCGCCTTTCTATCGAGGATGTTTATATACCTTCGCTTCTTGTAGACGTTGGCCGTACAATGTGTGCCCTCGAACATGGTTTTCTCGGCGATCACCGCCACACACCATTTCCCCGCCCCAACCTCCGACTCCCCTATCCGTCCGTTCAGATCGAGCCTGATCGGGTTATCGAGGGATACCCTATCCCCTCGCATGCGATAGGACCAGACGGCATGCAGCTTTCTGCCCTCCTTAGGCAGATGCACATCTATCACGACCGGTCCTTTAACCTCATGTATGCTGCAGATCAGTCCATATGCCTCGAACTCCGGATGGCCCTCAAGCACTAATCCGCCGGCGGCCCCACTGGGATAGCCCTCCTCGTCGTAAAGCCATATGATAAGGCCGAGCCTTTCGGCTGCCTCGAGGCCGCGCCTGAAGATCTCCCACTGCTCCTCGCTTCTCAGATAATCCCTGAAGCTGACGTTACAGACCACCCCGCCGATTCCCATCTCCCTGAGCTTCCGAAGGCTGGCCTCTATCTCCCTGATATCTCCTCCCTTCATAAGCCCATCAAATCCGTGTATGATCTGAAGGGTTCTATATCGATTGGGCGGTTCCTTGAACTCAACCATCCTTCTCTCACCTCTCCATGAGTTCCTTTATCCTTTCGACCACCTGGTCGACGCTCATATCGGATGTATCCAGTCGTATAGCATCGGGGGCGGGTTTCAGAGGTGCGACCTTTCGGGTGGAATCCTTGAGATCTCGGGCGATGATATCCTGCTCGATCTCCTCCAGATCGATCTCCACTCCCTTCGCCTTAAGCTCGCGCCACCTCCTAAGGGCGCGGACCCGCGGCGATGCGTCCAGGTAAATCTTGAGATCAGCCTCTGGAAAGACCACCGTCCCGATATCCCTGCCCTCGGCGACGACTCCTCCTTCCTTCCCGAGCTCCCTCTGTTTTTGGACCATCACCCTTCTGAGCTCGGGGATCTTGACGTAATCGGAGATCACCTTATCGACCTCCGGAGAACGGATTCGATCCGTCACCTCCTCGCCGTCCATGAAGATGCGTCCGCCAGTCGGGTCGAACTCTATTCGGGTTTCGGAGGCTAATCTCGCCAGCTTTTCCTCCTCCTCAGGCTTTACGCCCAGTTCGATCGCCTTCAGGGTCAGAGCTCTATACATCGCCCCCGTATCGAGATAGAGAAGCCTCAGCTTTTTGGCCAGCTCTTTGGCCACGGTGCTTTTGCCCGCTCCCGCGGGGCCATCTATCGCTATAACCGGCCTGGATCGCATCCGATCACCTCTTCGGCCGAGATGCACCCTGCCGGGCAGACCTCAGCGCAGAGGCCGCATCCGTCACACATCTCGGCGGAGATGAACGCCTTCTTATCGGAGATGGATATCGCGTCATATCTGCAGACCGTGGGACATCTTCCACATCCCGTGCATCTTTCGACGTCAACCTTGAATTTCAGCGGTCGATCCCTCTCGACCTCGTCGGGGGGGATAAAATTCCAGGCTGCCATCCCCCTTATCTCCTTGAGATCCCTGATGTCCATCTCTCCCATAAGCCGTCTTAGATCGTTCAATATCTCGCTGACGAGTTTCACCCCCTTAAGCATGAAAGCCGATAGCACTTGGACGGTGCTCGCTCCTAATGCGATGTACTTCAGCACATCCTCTGCCGATGTCACCCCGCCGGATGCGCTTATCTGAAGCGACGTGGCCCGGCGCACCTCCATCACATGCTTGAAAATGAGGAACTTGCTCCACGGACCTCCGAATCCCGCATAGGATCCGTGCATGACGGGACGCATCAGGGCGAGATCCACGTCTATTCCGGTGAGCCTGTTGCAGGCGGTGATGGCCTTAGCTCCGGCGCGCTCCAGCTCTGCCGCTAAGGCACCGTTATCCATGGTGGGTTTCAGCTTAGGTATAACCGGTATGGAAAGCACCTCGGAGAGCTTCAGGGTCACCTCTACATACATCCTGAACTCGGCGGCATATGTGTCGCCGGAGGTATGAGGGCAGGATATGTCCAGCTCCAGCCCGTCCGCCCCAGCTTCCTGTATCCTCAGTCCTAAATCGATCCACTCCTCCATCTCCGCAGCCAGGAGGCTGGCTATGATAGGCACGCCCAGGGTTTTGGACTCACGGATGAGTTTCAGATAATCCTCCGTCTCACCCCTGAAGGCCTGTTCAAACGAATAGAGCACGAAGTTTCGGATCAGGCCGAAGGGAAGGCGATATCTGGGGCGGGGCCATCTACGCATATGGGAGAGGGAATCCGAGACGGCGGATTTCAACACCACCCCACCGATTCCTGCCTCTACGAACCTCAC
>CAZHVH010000365.1:0-3913 GCA_964535855.1 uncultured bacterium | reverse complement strand
GCCGGTAAACCCATCGGGCAATTTTATCCGGAGCTCAGATCGGCTCTCCCCGGCGTTGGCGACCATGACGAAAAGGGAGCCATTATACCTCATCGCCTTGAGATGGAGATCGCCGGACGATTCGAATTCCAACTCTACAGGTTCCCCGAAGAGGATCAGAGGGGTGATACGATTAAGCTCCCCGGCGAGCCTCCTCAGGTTCCCGAACCTGCTCCGGAACAGCTCCTCCGAAGCCTTCAAGCCGGATTTCCTATCGATCGTGAAGAGATCGTAGTATGAGTAGTAGAGCACCCCCTTAGCCCCGTGGATCAAGGCGAGATAGGTCATGCATCTCTCCTCCTCGTATGTCGGGTCACGGTCCTCCCTGTGGCCCGAATAAACCCGCCAACTGAAAACCTGAAGTATCGCCCAGATCGGCTTTATCCCCCGCATCGCTTCACGCGCTTTATCGATCCACTCGGCGACCATGCTCACCGGATGTCGAGGTATCGGATAGGGATCGGGGCCGATGACATCTAAGGTCTCGAAGTATTCCTCGAACTCAGCCGGTCTGCAAAGGGCCTGATAGGTTGGGTGGTTGGGGTCGAGCGATCTGACCAGATCGTATCTCTCCTTGAGCTTCGGAATCCATTCAAGTCCGAGCTCGTCGTTCGTATACCAGGCCAGAAGCGCCGGATGGCCCTTTAACATCCGAACGTATCTCTCGACCAGCTCATCCCCTTTCTCATCGAAGAAATCCTTGACGCTGTAGATCACCTTAAGTCCGAACCTGTGTGCCCTGTCCATGTATCCGATGGGGTCCGGGCCGGAGCCATATCCATAGCACAGGATCGTGTTAAATCCGGCGTCAGCAAGCCTTCTCAGGTGTTCCTCCTCCGTGGGACCGAGGTAAACGCCTATCGGAAAGAAGGGTTTCCCCTCGACGATCAACCTACCCCGACCATCGATATAGGTTGTCCGGTCGAACCATTCAGCCGACCGCGCATGCAGGGAGATGGAATCGTAGCCGATCTGCTCCCCCTCCCCGTCCAGAAGTATCAGGGTTAACCTGTGTCCTCCCTCCTTCAGGGCCGGCAAGTGGAGCCTCAGCCTTTCGGTACCCCTTTCGACCTCGGCCGATCCGATCACCTCTCTGTCGAGCCTGATCTCGAGGGAGCCCTTTGATCCCACCTTGAGCTCAAGCTCGATATCTCGAGGTTCACCCGCTTTGATTATCCCCCTGTAGGGAGGATCGATGAGCATAGCTTTCAGATTCGGCTCTATCATCTCTCTCACCTGCACGTCGTCGAACCATGCCACGCCCGTCGTCCCTCTCCTCATATAGAGCACGAGCTGAGCGGATGCGACCCTTTTGCCGTTGACCTCCACGGGCAGCTTGAAGATCGTTCCCACCGGTTTCCACTCCTCACTCGTTCCGGAGAGGCATTTGGGGTAAACCCCTCCAAGCCAATTCCCCTCCTCATCCTTCCACTCCACACATATACCCGCCCCTTCCCCCTGAACGTCCAGGGTTTTGACCCAGGCAACGGAGGCATATCTCCTGCCTGGGATGAGCTTGAGCGGCTGAACCACCAGCTTATAATTCGTAGGGTCTTTATTTTCGAACCTGAGGCTTCTCCTGCCCGTCCGTCTTTCACCCTCATCCGGACGGCACATCCCTTCGGGAACGTTCCACCCGATCAATCTTCCGTCCTCCAGGAGCTCGAAGGACGGGTTTAACACGAGGTTAAGCCCGCCTTCCATATCCACGTCATCTATCCACATATCCATAAAGCACCCCCATTTTATCCGGCCTGAGGGCGTCTGCCGTCGGCCGTCCGTCGACCGTTGTTACCGAAATATGAGCGTTTTCGATTGAATAATTCCCCATCCATATACAGATGGCTGACATACCCGATGAAGGAGGCTATGGAGAAGGGGAGACCCGTAAGTATGAGTGTTCCTCGGATGAGGCTGGGGATAAGTATGAAAAGCGCCGGGATCAGGAACATGGCTATCCGGGAGTGCGTCCATCCTCTGTGTCCCCCCAAAAGCGGCGTGATGGCAAAAAAGCCCAGCAAGGCGGCGGGTTCGAACTTCCTCCTCAGCATCAGAGCGCCCTCCACCAGGAAGAGCAGCCTGTAAAACAGGATCTGAGCCCTGCTCTTGGTGTCAACATCCGGAAAGATGGAGCTGAGGAAGGCGATGAAGAAACAACCGAGCAGCGAGGCGAAATCCGTCGTGATGATCGGATACGGAAGTTGGTAGCTGAATTTGAGCTTCAGGATGGCCTTCGCCGCAAAAGTCACCAGATAAAAGGCTCCGTAGGCGGTCACTCCGGCCGCGGCGTGGTTCCTGTAGAGGCTCATATCAATCTCCGAGCGGTGCTGAGCGCCAGAATGGGGAACACGAGGGCGTAGATCGTGTCCTCATATCCCCCTATAACCTCCCAATATATCCCCACGGGAGATGGATCCCAGCCGCCGTCAGGGCGTTGCCTCTCAAGCAGGAACCTGATTCCCCTTTCAACCTCCTCGCCTATCTTCCCCTCAGCCAGCATGATAGCGTAGACGGACCATGCCGTTTGCTCGGCCGTGCTTGGGGCTCTCCTGCCGAACATGTCCTCACCCCAACCGCCGTCAGGGTTCTGCTGCGATTTGAGCCATCTCAAGCCCCGCCTGATCGCCTCCGAATCTCCCCTGTCGGCTTTAGCCAAAATCGCTATGGCCGAAGCCGTGCCGTATGTGTTTCTGGCCAGCCAGAGATCATCCCAATATCCCTGGGACGTGATCCTCCTTTCGAGCCATCTGATCGCCCTTGAAAGCTCCCTTTCCATCTCGCCCGACTCCTTAAGCGCCTCAGCGGCATGAGCTGTGATGCTGACGCATCCCACATCGCCGGAGCCCGGAACGTATGTGCTCCAGTATCCTCCTTCGGTCTGATTGGCGAGCAGCCACGCGAGACCGTTCTCCGCTGCCGGATCATCCCTGTGGCCTGCTCTCATCAGGGCCAGGGTTGCCAACGCCGTATCGTCCGCGTCCGAGGGCAATCCCTCCCATCTCACACCCGAAAAAGGCCAGCCGCCGTCCTCGTTTTGAACCTCGATCAACCATCGACATCCCTTCTGAATCGACGGATCCTCCTTCGCCACCCCGGCCTCAAGCATGGCGTAGAGGCTCAAAGCGGTATCCCACACGTTCAAATTGACAGCCTCCCTGAACCCTCCGTCGTTGTTCCGCGTCCCTTCAAGCCAGACGACTGACTCCTCTATTAGACGATCCAAACCCGGAAATCCCCTATCCCGACATCGGATCAGCGCCATCGTGGAGAGCGATGTGATGAAGTTCACCCTGAACCAGCTCCCATCGGGTAACCTTCTAGCGAGCAGCCATTCGAGAAGCATCCGCGCCAGATCGCTCCCGCCTCTCCTTTCAAGCTCGATCATCAGCAATATCGGCACGAGCGTATGCTGCTCAGCTATGAAGAGATCCTCGAAGATCGGCGTCAAAAATAGCTCCGGTGGGGGCGAAAAGGTCGGAGGAGGACTTACCTTCGATCTGAGAAACCTAGGAAAGCGGCTCAGAAGCCTGATCGCAAGGTTCATACCCCGACCTGGGATCACTTCGTCCCAGCTCGTCTCGCCGAGAAGCGCCGTCAGGAGCCTGACGTGGAAGATGGAGGGTTTAACGGGGGGAGATCTTCTGAGGGCGGCTTCCACATCGGGGATCAACCTTCTGCCGGAGACGCTTTTCAAGAGGGCTCTAACCAGAGCCGTCGCCTGAGGATCTGAAATCCCGGATGTATCGAGCCCCCACATGCCGTCCCGGTTCTGATTCTCCAGGAGCCATCCGATCACCCTTTCATCCACCGTCTCGCCCAGCAGCCTCTCTATGACGGCGAAGGAGCAGGTAGGATAGGTGTTGGAGGAAAGCCG
>CAZHVH010000364.1:0-3919 GCA_964535855.1 uncultured bacterium | reverse complement strand
AGTTTCCTGATCTCCAAAACCAGGACGCTCATTCCGGGCAGATCGATCTGACCGGTTATCCTCCCCTCCTCACGGATGATCTCCTCGAACTCCACATCTCCGGCCACCTTTCGGACGGAGTATCGAGCTGCCCGAGGAAGCCCGTAATCGGAGACCTCCAGCTCATATCGGACGGCGTGAGGTTGAGAGTCGCAGTTGGTGATAGCTAAGCCCAGGGTTCCGTCCGAGGCCATCCAAGCCGTGCAGCCGACGGCATCCATCTCGACGGGCCTCTGATCCCTCCGCCATACCGCTGAGAGCCCGGGATTATCGCCCTCCATTTTCGGGGGGCGAACCATCTCGCCGAAAAGGAGAAACTTCCTCGACTCCGAAAAAGCCTTGGCGAGCTTCCTCAAATAACGTCCTTCGGGCGTCTCCGGTCTCAGGACATCGGCGCCGAACCACCCGAGCTGTGTCCCCCAGAGGAACATCTGGGCGTTCTTCATGACGAACCCCTTCCCGTTATATCTGCCGAAGGTTATCATGTATCCGGAGTAAACGAGATGAAACATCGGTATAAGGTCGGGGGCTATGAAGACCGAGTTGCAGGTGAGAAACCCGTCGAAGACATCCAGGAACGGCTCGGCATGATCCTCTGTGGTGAGTATCGCCTGGGGGTTGATCCTCCTGGTCTTCTCTCTCACCCCTTCAACCAGCTTTCTGTATCCGTCGACCCAGTGGCTTCCCCCTCCGGCCGGATGTCCGTGAGAGGTGTCGAAACATAGCACGGGCGACATCGATGCCACCTGATCCAGATAGACCCCGTCCACCTTATACCTCTCGATCAGGGTTCCCACTATCTGCGCCACCTTCCTCTGCCAGAACTCGGTGTAGGGGCACATCACGGAGTGGTTCTGTCCCCCCCAGTGTTCGATATATTTTTCCAGATCGGGATCTTTGGTCGTATGCGGTTCGGGGTTCTCCCGCTCCCAGCTTTTAGACGCCGTGTCCCACAGCCTGGCGTTTATATACGGCATCACCCTTATCCCCGCTCTTTGAAGCTCCTCCACCTTCCCCCCAAACCCCTCCTTGGGCGGAAAGTAGTCGGGATAGAACTTGTCGAACGGTATCTGATGCCAGTTATACCAGTGGAACGCTACTGGGACGTCGAGGAACTCCCTCAATCTCGGCATGCTCTCGGTCGGTCCCCCCACGAACCACACCGATATCTCCTTGAACCACGAGGGGATGTCGTCCCTATCGATCAGCTTCCCCCTGGAACACCACTTCTGCCTCGTCGCCCACCCCCTGTAGATCTTGGCGGCGTCGACCCAATCGCCCTCATAGATGCCCAGGACCGCTTCATATGGAAGGGTGAAATCCCTCCCAGGCGAACCCATATCTTCGGGGAAGTTCCGCGTCCTGTAGCTCACCCCTTCCTCCTCCGCCTCATAGAGAAATTCCTTATAGAAGCAGTTCGGGTCGTAAGCCGCCAGGTACAATCCCTTAGAGCCATCGATGAGCGTGCTGAACTGCATCGTGGCGGAGCTTGAAGGGTAGATCATCCTTATCGGCAGCGGATCGGGCAGATCGACAAGCCGGCCCAGAAAGTGGGGATAAGCTAGCTTCATTCCCTCAGGTTTTATACCCCTGATATAGGGGAAATCCACGATCCATATCCCCCACCTCTCGCTTCTGTTCCTGACGGCTATCCTCCAGGATGAAAGCCTGGACCCTTTCGGAAGGGTTACCCTCACCTCGACGTCCACCGATCCTTTATCTCCGGGCAAACTCAGGCCGTCCCATGAGAGCCTGAGGGTTTCCCCCTCCCTATGTCGTGAGGTACGGCATTCATGGGAGTTGTCGAGTGCGACGATCTGACCCTCACTGTCCCTGAACTCGATCCTCCATATCCTCCCCTGGCCCTCGGCCACATCGAGAAACTCCCCGATACCCTTCAGGCCGAGGGTGGACTCCTCGAAGGTGAAGGCGAGGAGGTCGTTCCCGAAAGTTATTCCATTCATCTCTCACCTCACTCCACTCGGATAAGCCTTGCCCGCATCGGGGCTAAGGGGAGCGCTAAACGGTTCCCCTCCAGTTCGATCACCTCACCGGTCACGGCATCGAAGGCGGCCTTAAGCCTCAGAGGGAACCTCAGCTCTATCTCGCCCGTCACCTCCTCTTGGGCTGATAGGTTGGAGATGACCAGGAGAGCCCTGCTTCCCTTCAGATAGAGGCTGGCTTTAACCTGTTGAGGTTTCACATCGATCAGATCGCCGTTTCTCCAATACGGATGCCATTGGGCCTCTCCGACGCCGAAATCCGAAAAGGCGGTCCAGATCTTCGAGATCAGCTTCAGCTTCTCGCCTCTCACGGACGGGCGAACCAGCACGTTGTGGAGCAACGTGAAGGCCAGCGCATGTTCGAAGGTCCAGTTGGGCGGGCGTTCGTAGACCAGGAACTCGCTCGGCACGCCGAAGTTCACCCCCATGAACTCCGCCCTGAACGTCTCGAGCGGAAGCTTGCGAAGCGGGTCGCCCGACAGCTCCCCTCCTCCGAATTGTTCCCCGTCCCAGTAGGAGTGACAAAAGGAGAGGGTCGGCGTCAGACAACATGTGCTCTGATGGGCGTTTACCAATCCCCCTCTCGGATGGATCAGCTCGTATAGCCTCCTCATCATACTTCTGACGGCGAAGATCGGATAGGTAGCCTTTAAACTTCCCTCCGGCGTTCGATATCCACACCCGTGTCTCTCATTGGCGCATCCCCAGGGCTCTATCGTCCCGTCCAAATACACCCCGTCGAAGCCGTATCGATCCAGAGCCTCGGCTATTCCCTCCACCAGCCGCTCGGCCCATTCGCTCTTGTAACAGACGATGTAGTCGCGCTGAGGGGGACGGCGCTGATATCCTCCAGCCAATCTGCCCTGAGGGTTCTTCACCAACACATCATCCGACAGCTCCCCCCATTCAGGCGCCAGGGTGGAAAGCTCGTAGCCGAAGTAGAGAAGCAGCTTGATACCGCGCTTGTGGCACTCTGAGGCCAACCTCTTAAGCTCCGTCTCCCGGTCGGTGATCCAGTAGTTCTGCACAGGCGTCCAGCTCTCATGGAAGACCAGGGTTCTGACGCCCATCTCGGCCATCCTGTCGAGCGTCCCGTCCTCAACCATCCCATAATACGCCCCATGACAGATCCGCCATTCGTGGAAATCCCTCGGGATGGGTTTGACGGGCGTAGCCTGTAGGCCGAAGGTGATCGTTAGGGGAAACGCATTGAGGGGGGAGTCCAGAAGATGCAGACGGAGGATCCTCTCCTCCCCCTGAGAAATGACCTCAACGGCGCAGTTCGGGTCGGATACCCTCCATCCTTTATCCGATTCGGCGAACCAGCTCAGCCCTCCCTCCTCCCATCCCAGCCAGATGAAAGGCTTGAAGGGCAACTTCAAGCCATCCTGGGGAACAGCACCGCTGTTTTCAGCGCTCCCCCATCTCCCCGGCCAGTAGTGGAACAGCTTGGAGCGGTCTGCCCTGAGGGGGATCTCCAGGTAAAGCCCCTCGAGGGTAGGCGATGCGGTTCTGTGGTTCGTCACGACCATATCCACCCGCATCATCCCGTCGAACTCCACATGTGACGTGACGTTCAGGATCAACGACCCGCTCTCACCCCATCCGCTCACGACCGCTACGTCGTCATCACGACGTAGCAGCGCCGAGCCGGTCCCCTTCCAGGCTATCGGTTCCCCGTCGACAGTCCCCACAAGGCGGATCGGCGAGCGGAGAACTTCCTCCCCGGCCGTGATTATGTTCGTGGGGAAAGGAGAACCTTCGAACAGATATGTTCGGCCCCAGACCTCTATCCTCACCTCCTCCCCCACCGCTTCGGCCTCCACGGGCGTCCAAGGGGGAATTACCGCTCCCATCTCCACACCTCCTTTTCAGTT
>CAZHVH010000363.1:0-3924 GCA_964535855.1 uncultured bacterium | reverse complement strand
CGCACGGCCGTGACCAAGGTGTACATAGAGTCCTTCAGAGACGGATACACGGCGGAGAGAAAAAACCTGGAGAGGGCGAGGGACCGATTCAAGGAGGCCGGATTTGAGGTGGCCGGGTGTGTCACCACCACCAACGTCGGCAAAAGATCCACGGGCTGGAACATAATCGCATGCTATACCGATAGGGAGACACAGGAGAAACTACAGAGGATCTTCGAATACACCGCATCGATGTTCGACCTGATAATGATAGATGACTTCCTCTTCACCGACTGCCAGTGTCGGGAGTGTCAGGCGGCCAAAGGAGATCGATCCTGGGCTCAATATAGATGCGAGCTCATGACCCAAATATCCAGGGAGAGGATAATCCGCCCTGCCAAATCGGTCAATCCCAAAGCCAGGATCATAATAAAATATCCACAGTGGTACGATAACTTCCACAACCGAGGATATGACGTGGTAAGGGAGACGGAGGAGTTCGATTACATCTGGGTGGGAACTGAGACCAGAGATCCGGATAACGAGAGATGGGGGAGAAAAGCACAGTATGAGGCATATTACATCATGAGATGGCTGGGCGAGATCGGAGGTGAAAAGACGGGAGGCGGATGGTTCGATCCGTTTGGAACCAGCCCTCCGACCTACCTGGAACAGGCCCGGCAGACGGTTCTGGCCGGCGCCAGGGAGGTTTTGCTCTTCTGCTATGGAGCCCTACAGAGGGATACCGGTCCGGCGAACGTCCAACATCTGAGGGAGGAGATACCCTATCTCTACGATCTCGCCCGTATCGTCCGAGGCAGATCGATCCTGGGAATCGCCGCCCCTAAACCCCCTAACAGCGATCCCGACGGCGAGCCTTATGTCTTCGATTTCATCGGTATGCTTGGGCTGCCTCTCGTCCCGACCGCCAGGATAGATCCCGAATCGTCCGATGCCCTCTTCCTCTCATATCACGCCCTGAAGGATGAGGATCTGAACGATAAGCTCTCATCCATGATCGATTCGGGCAAACCCATGATGTTGACGGATGGTCTTGTCCGCGAGCTTAAAGGGATGGATCTGAAGGGAGATAACGTGGTGATCCTCAACGTCAGGGGCGAGCCGAGATCCCTGTTGGATCTGGGACGCGAGGATTTAAAGGCGATACGTGATCTCATGCTGAGACCCTTCTCGCTCGGATTCGATTCCCCTAGCAGGGTGGCGTTGTATCTCTTCGGGGAGGAGTATGTGGCGATTGAGAACTTCAACGACGAAGAGGTCGAGATCGCCCTGACCGGGGATAGGATAGGCGGCTCAGAGCTCGCCTTGATCCTTCCCATGACCGCCACGGCGGACATGCGTTTCTCATCCCGTTCGCTCAGGGCGATTCTACCGCCCAGATCGCTGACTGTTCTGAGAAGGGGTGAACCCTGATGCCAGATCGCTCTCGTGACTGGTTCAATCAAGCGGTGAGAGATCTAGAACAGGCGGAGGATTCCCGGCGTGCCGGACGCCACGAATGGGCCTGCTTTGCCGCACAACAAGCGGCGGAGAAAGCTGTAAAAGCTTTACATCTTCATCGTGGTCAGGAAGCATGGGGACATGTAATCGCAAGATTGCTTTCTGAATTGCCGGAGGAAATTACCGTTCCACGGAGATTAATAGAACAGGCCCATGTCCTTGATAACTATTACATCCCGGCACGATACCCTAACAGTCATCCGGAAGGAGCGCCATTTCAACACTACGGACCTTTACAAAGCGGGGAGGCGATCCGGTATGCCCGTGAGATCATTGAATTCGTCCGTGCTCAGATGGCCTGACAGCCGGCTGGTGCATAAATCTATATGTCAATGGGCACAGGAAATCGTCCGGTGCTACAAGGAGATAGATCGCATCGGTTACTTCGGTTCCTATGCGCGGGGCGATTGGGGGGTGGGAAGTGATCTAGATGTAATCATAATTGTGAGGGCTTCTCGGTTACCTTTCGAAAGACGGGCTGCGGTATGGGATACAAACAGGCTGCCCGTACCGGTAGACCTGTTCGTCTATACACGTGATGAATGGCAATCGCTGCAAAATAAGGGGCGATTTTATCAAACGGTGATGCGGGAGATCGTCTGGATATACGTGAGAGACCGCCGATCGCCCTGAGAAAGGGTTGAGAAGATGAAAAACATAACGGTCAACAGAAGGGCGAGACATGATTACCACATACTGGACACCTTCGAGGCCGGAGTGGAGCTTAAGGGAACGGAGGTCAAGTCGCTCCGTCAGGGAAAGGTAAGTCTGAAGGGGGCATACGCCACCGTCGAGGACGGTGAGATGTTCCTTCACGATGTTTACATAGCGCCGTATGATGCCGGATCGAGGTTGAACCACGACCCCACTCGTCCGCGCAAGCTATTGATGCACAAGAGGGAGATAAAGAGGCTGGCCGGGTTGAGCAGACAGCCCGGCTACACCCTCGTGCCGTTGAGGATGTACTTCAACGAGAGGGGGCTGGTCAAGGTGGAGCTGGCCCTTGCCAGGGGGAAATCGCAATACGATAAACGGGAGGCGATAAAACGGGCGGAGGATCAAAGACGGATACGCGAGGCGAGGATGCAGTCCCGGAGATGATATACCGGCTCGGATTGACCGTGATAACTATCCTGGCAGCTCTCCTGAGGTTCTGGAGATTGGGGAGGTGGAGTTTCTGGGCCGATGAGGCCCTTACCTTTCTGGACGCGCAGAACTTCCCCCACCTCCTCAGGATAAATCCCCTCCCATATGCCCTGGTGAAGCTCACCACGGCGCTCCTCGGACGGGATGAGTGGGGCGCGAGGTTCGGCTTTGCCCTCATCGGGGTTCTCTCCGTTCCGGTGATATATCTAATTGCCTCACGCCTCTACGACAAGAAGACCGGTCTGATCTCGGCCCTTCTTTTGGCCCTGCTGCCCTGGCATATCTTCTGGTCACAGAACGCCCGGTCGTATTCGCTGGTGCTGCTATGGAGCCTTCTCTCCTCGGGGCTGTTCTATCTGGCATTTGAGAGGGATAGTCTGCCCTATCTTTTGGGCTCCATGTTTTTCATCCTTATGCTGATCGGGTCGCATCTGCTTTCAGGCGTCCTGGTCCTCGGCTTTCTGGCCTATCTGATCTCGATAAAGATCCTTCGAGCTGAAAGGCCGAGGGGTTACAGACGTAGAAACATACTGATCTTCATCTCACCGATCCTTCTGGTAGCCTTTGCTGTCCTGCATCCCAGGGTTTTCGGATTTATAACCTCAGGATGGGGTCACAACATATGGGCCAGGAGCCCGATCTATGTGGCTATGACCTTAGCGTGGGGTGTGACCGTTCCGGTGGCGGTTGCCGCGATCTTCGTCCTGAGCGATGATTTCATCCTCAAAAGATCGCCTTCCAGGCCGACCTTATTTCTGGCCTGTTGGTCGATCGTACCGCTGGCCTTTTTCGTTCTAGGTTCCCTTTTTCAGAACGTCGCCGGGTATTACCTCTTCTTTACCGTTCCCGCCTATCTGATTCTGGCCGCTCGTGCGTGCCGGATTCCGAATCGGAGGATAATCGTTCTTCTGCTTGTGGCGGTATTGGGATTGGAGATGATAGGATGGGACTACCTGTATTTCACGAGGGAAAACGGGGGCCGACCGATGTGGAGGGAGGCCTTTCGTCTGGTCGAGGAAAGGATGAAGTCGGATGACTTGGTTGTCTCGACCATCCCGGCGTTGGCTCGGTGCTATCTGCCTGAAGCGAATTTCGTCAAGATCGACGCCTTCACATTCGACAAGAGCTTTTCACAAACTGATGGATCATCGATCCGCACAAGCGGCGGACGGCAGATGGCCGACGGCGAACGTTATTTTCGAAATAGAAGGAGGATTTGGTTTATCCTGGACGAATCGAACATGAACGTGATCGATCCGGATCATCGGCTCAGGGATC
>CAZHVH010000362.1:0-3925 GCA_964535855.1 uncultured bacterium | reverse complement strand
TCCGATTCGTCCCTGGAGAGGTTCATCCTCAGCCTCCTTGATATCCTATCGGCTCTGGGGTCATCGATGTAGTAGGTCTCCCCTTTCTCGTCCACCCCCAGCATTCCCTGCACCTCGTTCCCCCTGGTATCCACCCCTCTCCCCTCCTCATATCCCGTCATATATCTCAACAGTATGGCTATGGCGAAGGATAGCATCCTCGGAACCTCGCCCGTTCTCTCCATATATCGGAAGATCGAGGGCATCAACCTATCCCTCACCTTATCGGTTCCATACATCGCCACCTGATAGTTGGTGTGTTCCAGTTGTCTGTTTTCGAACCTCCTTATGACATCCCTCCCGAACTGAATGGGGTCGGCTCCGGGAACATCGAGAAACCTCGCCACCTCGTCGAAGATGAGCGACTCGACGTACGGCCTTATGAGCGGGTGGATGATCGTATCCTTGATGTATTTTATCCCCAGCAGACATCCGGCATGAACTATGGATGTGTGGGCGCCGTTTAACACCTGCAGCTTCATATCCTCATATGCCTTCACGACGGATTCCGAGACCAGCTTCACCCCCGCCCTCTCGAAATCCGGCCTCGCCCCCGCAAACCAATCCTCTATCACCCACATCCTGAAGGGCTCGGCTGTGATCAGACACTCATCCCGATACCCCAGCTCATCCCAAAACCCTCTCATCCTCTCATCGGATATCCTCCCCTTTCCGCCCGGAACCATCCTGTCGCACAGGCTTATCGGGAACGCCACATGACTTGAGAGCCACCCTTTGAACCGGTCATCCAGCTGTCCCCTCCAGATATCCTCAACCATCCTCATGACTGAGTTCCGAACGACCCGACCGTTATCGGAGACGTTATCCGTGTCGAGGACGGTGATCTTGGCCTCGGGGAAATGGAGCCATTGGGTGTATAGGATCTTCGTGAGCTTACCGATGGCGGATTTCGGGAGCCCATCGAAATCGGCGTCCGATTCGTCCACCTTCACCCCCTGTTCCGTCACGACCATCAGTATGAGCTCCAGGGGGTGGGAGGAGACGGCCTTCATCACCTCCTCCCATTCCACCCTTGCCGCCAGCGGTTTCGCTATGCAGGAGATGATTCTAAACCTATAATCGGGCCGCTCCTCCGTCCCGGATACCGACACGAGGGTATACAGCCCGTCCTGGCGCTTGAGCAGCCTGGGGACCTCCACGGAGTTGGGCTGTACCGCTATAATCCTACCCTCGCCCAGGACGTCGAGGAAGTAATCCGCGTGACCCCTGATATACCCGCCTATGCCTATCTGGAGGTATTTGACGGGCAGATCAAAGACGTTCTCCTTTGGGAGCTCGATGAACCTGTGGCTCTCCCTGAACTCTTCCCCCTCGACCAATGCCCTCGTCAGAAGGGGTAACTTCCCAGCCTTCATGCTGTTGCCCTCCTATGAAAGGAAACAGGAGGCAGGAGACAGGAAACAGATTTTTCTGTATCATCCCGCCTCCTGTCTCCTGTTTCCTGCCTCCTTTTTAAAGTTCGATGGGCATCCCCTTTTCGGCCGATTCATACCCCGCCATGACTATCTGGAGGGCGTTTTTCCCTCCCTCCCCGTCGGCGCCGTATCTTGGGTCCTTATCCAGAGCCACGCACTCGACGAAATGGGCTATCTCCTGGATCAGCCCCTGACTCCACACCTCGTCGAACGCCGGGAAGGTCCATCCCTTCGTCGTCTCGGCCTTCTCCACGGCGTAATCGTATCCGTTCAGGCTGAAGACCTTTATCGGCGAGCCCAGGCTGAAGTTCACCTTTATGACTCCCTCCGTCCCGTAGATCTCCACCACGTCGTCGATCCCTCCCTTTGTGATGTAGTTGGCCTCGATGAATCCCCTTGATCCGTCCTCGAAATCGATCACCAGGATGGCGAAGTCCTCACCCTCACAGTTCGGATGGACGAGGTTCCTCTCCCCACCGCCTGAGATCTCGGCGTAGACCCTCACGGGTTTCACCCCTTCCTTCAGGGCCAGCCCGAACCCGATGGGGTGGATCCCCAGGTGTATCAGGCAACCTCCTCCGCAGTATCTCCTGCTGAGGGCATACGGGGAGTGAGAGCCGCTATGGGCCTCCTTGGCCTTGAAGTATAGGACCTCCCCTATGGCTCCGCCCTTCACTATCTCCATCACCCTGGCCAGCGCGGGGGCGAAGAGCCAGTTCTCACCGTAGAACAGACGCACCCCTTTCCTCTTAGCCGTCTCGACCATATCCTCGGCCTCCTGCAAGGTCACGGCCAGCGGCTTTTCGCATACGACGTGCTTCCCGGCCTCCAGAGCGGCGATCGCGACCTGATGATGGAGGTAGTTCGGGACGCAGACGCTCACCAGATCTATATCCTCCCTCCGCAGCATCTCCCTGTAATCGGTATAGTAATCCTTAAGCCCATGTTTATCCGCGAAGCTTCTGATGTGCTCCTCGGTGGGCGATGAGGCCGTTACAAGCTCGGATAGAGGGCTCCTCTCATATCCCTCGGCGTGAATGTTGGCCGAAAAGCCCGAACCAATGATGGCTGCCTTGACCATACTTCTCACCTCCCGTACATCACCATTTCGACGGCGTTTCTAGGACATATGTCGACACACGTTGAACATCCCAGGCATTTCTCTCTGTCGACGACGGCCTTTCCGTCGCGCATCTCGATGGCGTAACAGTGGGCTATCGTCTCACACCGTCCACATCCCACACATCTCTCCTCCATCACCCTGGCATAGCCTGGGATCAACTTCAGCTCCGTGACGGGCTTGAAATGCGGAAGCGCCTCGTCGCGAATCTGGAGGAAGGAGGTCTTCCCCCTCTCCTGAAGATACCTCTTAACCCCTTTCACCATTTCCGAGAGAATCCCGTAACCCTTCAGCATGACTGCCGTGCAGATGCCTATCAGATCCGCCCCCACCATGGCCATCTCGATCGCATCCTGAAACGCCTCAACTCCCCCGGTTCCCACGACCACCGGCTCAGGTCCCACTGCGTTTCGCATCTGCAGCACATCCCTCAGGGCGAGCGGTTTGATCCACGGCCCGCTCATACAGCCCAGGCTGTTCCCCTCTACCAGGCGGTAGACGTTTCTCTGAGGGTGATAGATATCTATGGGAGGGACACCGAGCCGATTGGCGGTTCCACACACCCCGTCCGCCCCCGCATCCACGGCAATTTTAGCTATCTCGCCGATGTTACCGCCCTCGGGCGTCAGCTTCGCGAAGACCGGGATCTTCACGCTCCGTTTGACCTCCCTCGTGATCAGAAAGACCGCCCTCTCGTTCAGCCCCAGGCTCGCTCCGGTGGAGGGCCTCTCGGTTTCCGCCTCACCTATCATGTCCAGGTTGAACGACATGTTAGGGCAGCAGAAGTTGAGCTCGATGGCGTGGGCGCCTGCCTCTTCGAACCGCTTTGCCATCTCAGCCCATCCCTCAACCCCCTTCTCTCCGACGTAGGTTATGTTCGCGAAGATGATGAGCTCCCTCGTCCTCCTCCGTCCCTCCTCCACGAGCCTCAACCCCTGCTCGATGTTCAACCTCGTCTCGAGCGAGAAGATGTGGATGCCGGGACGGCTTAGCCATCTGTATCGGGGGAGAGGATTTATATACGGCTCAGGATCGAAGGTCAGCTTGATGCTGACGCCGCCCCATCCGGCCCTTTCGGCCTCTTCGAGCTGTTCGACCGTTTTCGAGGCGGGACCTGAAGCTATTATGAAGGGGTTCCTGAAGGAAAGCCCTGCTTTTTCCAAAGAGATTAAAGGTTCCACCGATCTCACCACATATCTCCTCGCCTTCTGCTGGAATGCATCTCATCCGCGGGGTCACCGTCCGATGACATCTCCGATTTTGCCTCACGACGTCTAATTATAATGCGATTCGGGACGTCTGTCAAAGTAGAGGCCCGCCCTCTACTTTG
>CAZHVH010000361.1:0-3927 GCA_964535855.1 uncultured bacterium | reverse complement strand
AATTCCCCTGCCACGCAAAATTTGCGCACCACGCAAATTTTGCGCATCTCCTTATTATGAAAATCTCCTTAGAAGCGTGCATTTGCCCATGGCATCATTCTTGCCCCTCTGGCGGTGGATGAAAGATGAAACGCTGGCTTTAACCGGTATCCGCTACCTTGTTTCCGGCATATTAAGATAACATTAAGGGGGGATCGAAAATGCTTAGGAAACGGGTGAATCCGCCTCAATTTCCCATCCTCTTGGTCTTTTCACTATCAGTGATCCTTTTTATCCCCGCTCCACAACAGGAGGCGAGAGGAGCGGAATTTATCCTTTCGGGAAAGGTGACGGACAGTGAAGGAAATCCAGTGGCAGATGCCACTGTGACCGCCTACGGTCCTGTCAAAGCATGGAGGCTTACGGGAGCCGATGGGACCTATCGAATCCCGTTATGGCCCGGCATCTATCAGCTAAGCATCGAGCCACCAATGGGAAGCAAATTTCTTCGTAAAACCCTCACCAACCTACAAATAACCAAGGACACGAAGTTGGATATTACACTGGAGGCGGGCGTCATTCTCTCAGGCAAAGTCATGGGTCCCGACGGGGAAGCAGTGGTATGCGCCTCCGTAGACGCTAGGGGACTGGAATTAGGGTGGTATAGGGGACGAGCGATAGACGATGGGAGCTACAGCATCGCCCTAAAACCGGGCGCATATGCCTTGACCGTTCGTCCCCCTCGATGGAGCGGGCTGCCTTGTCAAGGTGTAACCAGCCTTCGGATAGAAAAGGATACGACGTTGGACATCACGCTAAAGGCCGGCGTTATCCTCTCCGGGAAGGTTAAAGGCCCTGAAGGGAAGCCGATAGGAAACGTTTCTATAATCGCCCTATGGGAAACCACATTGCCGGATGGGGGACAGTCGTGGGAGCCACTTAACAAAGTTAGCACCGCTGCTGACGGTTCATATCGCATTTCTTTGGCTCCTGACTCCTACTCGCTGGATATTCGACCTCCTGAAGGTAGCCGATTCTTCAGCAAGAGCATTCGCAACCTGCAGATAACCAAAGACACAAGGTTAGATATTACGCTGAAGACGGGCGTCGTTCTCTCAGGCAAGGTCATGGACCCCGATGGGAATACGGTGACGAACGTCTCCATAAAAGCTAGAGGCACAGATCCGAGCCAGTATGGGTACGGGCGGACAATAGCCAATGGAAACTATAGCATCACCTTAACCCCCGGCGTATACATGCTCACCATTTGCCCTCCCTCATGGAGTGGATTGCCTTCTCAAAGCATAACTGACGTCCGAGTGGAGAAAGACATGACGCTAGATATCACGCTGAAAGCAGGTGTTATTCTCTCCGGGAAGGTTAAAGATCCTGAGGGCAAGCCGGTAAGGAACGTTTCTATAAGCATCACCAGGGAAATCGCATCACCGTATGGAGGGTGGCGCACCCAATGGTTCGGCGAGGTTCGCACCTCCGCTGATGGTTCATACCGTGTCGCACTGATGCCCAATACCTATTCGCTGAATGTTCGTCCTCCCGATGGGAGTGGGTTAATCCACCGGGAAATCAAGGGGGTAAAAGTTACCAAGGACACGAGGCTGGATATTACCCTGGAGAAGGGATTCATTCTCTCCGGAAAGGTTACCGATCCCGATGGGAACCCCGTCGCGGATGCTCATATATACGCGTACGACTATAAGTCGAAACAGGAAGGGAACGGCAGAACCACGGCCGATGGTGCTTATCGCATCGTTTTAATGCCTGGTACATACACACTGAATGTAGATCCGCCTTGGGGAAGTAACCTGCCCCGTAAGGTCATCAGAGATGTTCAGATTAAAGAAGACGTGACGCTGGACATCGTTTTGAAAGGAGTCATCCTTTCAGGAAGGATCACAGATCCTAACGGAAAACCCGTGGCGAACGTCAATATAGAGATCTCGGGGCCTCAGTCTAGCCATACCCGAACCTCCCAAGACGGGACCTACCATATCGAATTGGAACCTGAAGGATATTACACGTTGCGGATTAACCCACCTGCTGGAAGCCGATTGGTTAATCGGACCATCAGGGATATCAGGATTGAAGAGGATAAGATATTGGACATCAGATTGGAGTTCGGATTTGTCCTCTCCGGGCGGATTACCGGTAACAAGGGCAAGCCGGTCGCGGGAGCCAGCATAAGCGTCCGTCGCGCGGCTGAGTATTGGAATGGGCGTTCCTTACATGATGGGACCTACAGCCTTACATTGGCACCTGGCACCTATGAGCTGAGCATCTCACCGCCAAGGGAGAGCGGACTGCCCTATCAAACCATTCATAACGTGAAGATCAGTAGAGATACAGTCTTGGATATCACATTGAAATCCGGCATTATCCTCTCCGGACGGGTAACCAGTTCCGATGGTAAACCGATGGCAGGTGTTGATATAAGAGCTATGGATTGGCTGAAAGATCAACATGGGCATGACCGTACTTCCGCCGATGGCACTTATCGAATCGTCCTACGCCCCGGCTCTTATACGGTGAAGGTTAGACCTCCTTGGAATAGACAGCAGCAGGAATTCCCTCCCAGGAACATCCATGATGTCGAAATCACCAAAGATACAAACCTGGATATCATATTGGAGAAGGGTGTAACACTTTCAGGACATGTCATCTATCCCAACGGAAAACCGGCGGCGAACTCCTATCTGCAGGTGCGGGGAAGCAGTGACATTGATCTATCGAGATCTACTGAGACTTCACCGGACGGAAGCTACAGCATCGCCGGTCTACCCCCTGATACCTACAGGCTTGAGATTCGACCTCCTGAGGACAGCGGATTGCCCAGACAAGTAGTAACCGGCGTAAAAATCGGCGAGGATTTAACACTGGACATCAAACTGAAACCAGGGATCATCCTCACCGGGAAAGTCACCGATCCCGGCGGAAATCCGGTGGCAGACGCTCGTGTGTGGGTTTATGAGACGGCCACAGGAGAATCAGAAGGTGGGAAAACCTTCCCTGATGGCGTCTATCGCCTTCGCCTAATGCCTGGCACCTATACCATGATTATCAACCCTCCTAAGGGAAAAGAGCTGCCTTTAAGAAGGATCGAGGAGATCCAAATCGTGAAGGATATGACCTTAGATGTCTCATTGAAACAGGGGCTCTCCATCTCCGGACGTGTTACCGACGGGGAGGGAAAAGGGATAGCCGATGTAAAGATCACCGCTTACAAACCGATATTTCGTCCCTTTGGAGTCGGAGGATTCGCTAAAACCGATCGGGATGGGAGATATCGGATGGTGTTGGAGGAAGGCAGATATGATTTGGTGTACAAGGTTTCCAACAGAATTAGAATTGGACATAAAATCCCAAACGTCGAGTTGAGCGAAGATATAAAGTTAGACATCACCCTCTCAACGCCGGATGAGATATTCGAGCTTCGAGGTATCATCAAAGATGAAGGGGGGAATCCGATGCCTGATGTTTATATCACCGCTTATGACGAAACGACGGGCAGCTTCTCATGCGGCTTCTCCTATTCAGGAGGCATCTACCTACTCTTCCTACCGGCAGGAACTTACGAATTGACACTTGCTCCTTGCCCTACATATCGAGCTCACAGATTCCCCGAACAGCACATTAAGGATGTTACCGTCAAAGAGAATACCATCAAAAACATCACGATAATTCGAAAGGGCACCTTCGACGTCAATCCTCAGGACAAGCGGATGATCCCATGGGGAAAGAAAAAGCGTAACGCCCTGCTCCAAAACTATCCCAACCCCTTCAACCCTGAGACCTGGATTCCCTATACGCTGGCAGAATCCGCGGAGGTGACAATCCGGATTTACAATCTTACGGGACAACTCGTTCGTACGCTCAGAGTAGGGCGACGGGGACCTGGCGAATATGTGAGCAAATCGAAAGCCGTTCACTGGG
>CAZHVH010000360.1:0-3940 GCA_964535855.1 uncultured bacterium | reverse complement strand
GGTGTCAGCGATCAGGGCTTCGATTACACTAACTACAACAAGGATTAATTGACAGGACGGATCTGCTGATATACTCAACGCGGAGTGTTGAACTTTTCATCAAAAGAGGAAGGGGGAGGCTCCGATGGCGATCGACGTGGAGAAGCTTCTGGGAACAGTTGTCGAGAAAAACGCCTCGGATCTGCATATCAAGGTCGGTCGCCCCCCCGGACTGAGGGTCGATGGGGAGCTCTTCCCCCTCGACTCCTTTCCACCCTTCACTCCTCAGGATGTCGAGGGGTTCGTGCATCGGATAACGAACGAGGAACAGAAGGAGCTGCTCAAAACGAGGAAAGAGCTCGACTTCGCCTTCAGCATACAGGGGCTCGCTCGGTTCAGGGTCAATATCTTCAGACAAAGAGGCACGATGGCGGTGGCGCTGAGGGTCATCCCGTTCAAGGTGAAGGGGATAAAGGAGCTGAATCTGCCGCCGGTGATTGCCGAATTGGCCATGAAACCCAGAGGGCTCGTCCTGGTGGTCGGCCCGACAGGCAGCGGCAAATCCACCACCCTGGCGGCGATGATAGATCACATAAACTCCAACGCCCGAAAACACATCATCACCATCGAGGATCCGATAGAGTTCTGGCATGAGGATAAGCTCAGCTATATCAGCCAGAGACAGGTCGGCCAGGATACCGGGTCGTTTTACGACGGTCTGAAATACGCCTTGCGTGAGGACCCTGATGTCATATTGATAGGTGAGCTCAGAGACCTGGAGACCACGGCGGCGGCGATAAGCGCCGCCGAAACGGGTCACCTCGTCCTGGCCACCATCCACACCACAGGGGCGGACCAGACGGTGGACAGGATTATAGACATGTATCCGGCGCAACAGCAGCAACAGGTCAGGATACAGCTTTCGATGACCTTACAGGGGGTGCTCTCACATACCCTGTTGCCGAAGAAAGACGGCAGAGGAAGGGTGCTGGCGCTCGAGATAATGATCGCCACCCCGGCCATAAGAAGCCTTATAAGGGAAGGGAAAACCCACATGATAAACGCCCAGATTCAAACCGGGGCGGAGTTCGGGATGCAGACGTTGGATCAGGCGCTCAAGAGGCTCTATGCTGACGGCCTGATAAGCTACGAGACGGCGATGGAGGTCGCTAAGAACCCTGATGAGCTGTCGAGAATGCTTCGAGGTGTCGGAAATTGGGCAAAACGGCGTTGAACAGAAAATATGAGGAGGTGCTGAGGAGTAGAAAGCTATTGACCGAGGAGCAGATAGAGAGAGCTGTCATCGAAGCGGTCAGAAGGGGGGAGTATCTGCATCAGGTGATAGCGGACATGCATCTGCTCGATGTCACCACCGCCCTTCAAGCGGCGGCAGAGGAGTGGGGGATAGGATACGTGGAACTGGTGGACGAGGAGCTCGATCCCGATGTGGTGAAGATCTTTCCGGAGGCCATGGCTAAGAGATTGATGAGCATACCCATAGGAAGGGATGAGGAATCGCTCTCCGTGGCCATGGCTGACCCATTTGACCTGTTCGCCCTGAGGGAGATGGAGATCAGGACGCACTCAAAGCTGAAGATTCAACCCTACTTCGCCCTGCCCTCGGAGATCAAAAGGAAGTTGGAGGAGATCTACGGCAGGGAGAATGAAGAGGTGATCTACGATTTCCTGATGCAGGATGAAGCGGAGGAGATAAGCGAGATCGAGGAGTACTTCGAGGAGACGGAATCGGCCTCCGAGATAGACCTGACCAGAAGCGCCGTCGAAGAGGCACAGCAGTCATATATCATAAGGCTCGTATGGAGGATAATCCTCCAGGCGATAAAGGAAAGGGCGAGCGATATACACATCGAGCCGTTCCAAAGGGAGTCGGCGGTCAGGTTCAGGATAGACGGCGATCTCCACTATAAACATCCGATACCCAGGCCGCTTCATAACGCCGTCATCTCGAGGATAAAGATCCTGTCGAAGATGAACATCGCCGAAAAGAGGATCCCTCAGGACGGCAGGATAGGATTGAAGGTGGGGTCGAGAAAGGTGGAGCTGAGGGTCTCGGTCGTCCCGTCGATCTTCGGGGAGAGCGTCGTGATGAGGATACTCGACAAGAGCCAGGCCATAATGCCTCTATCGGATCTCGGATTCAGCGATGAGAACCTCGCCATATTCGAGGAGATGATAAGGAAACCGTATGGGATGATACTCGTCAGCGGTCCGACGGGCAGCGGCAAAAGCACAACCCTCTTCTCGGCGCTCAACACCATAAAGAGGCCGGAGCTGAAGATCCTGACCGTCGAGGACCCTGTCGAATATAACATCGAGGGCATAGTTCAGATCCAGGTTAAGGAGGAGATCGGCCTCACCTTCGCGAGGGTGCTGAGGGCTTTCCTCAGGCAGGACCCGGATATCATTATGGTCGGTGAGATGCGGGATCAGGAGACGGCCGCCATAGCCGTTAGGGCGGCTTTGACCGGACATCTGGTTTTCAGCACCGTCCACACCAACGACGCGCCGAGCAGCATCACAAGGCTCGTGGATTTCGGCATCGATCCCTTCCTGGTGGCCGATTCAGTGCTCCTCATAATCGCTCAGAGGCTCGTCCATAAGATCTGCGAGAACTGCAAGGAGGAGATCGAGCCGACCGAGGAGATGATCAGAATACTTCAGGAACACAGGGTTTCAACCGAAAACCTTCATATCGCCAGAGGTAAAGGATGTAAGGAGTGCAATTTCACGGGGCTGAAGGGCCGAACGGCCATACATGAGTTGCTCGTGGTGGATGAGGATATAAAGGAGCTCATAGCAAAGGGCGCCACGGCCATGGAGATAAAGGAGTCCGCCAGAAACGCCGGAAAGATGAGAACGCTCAGGGAGGACGGATTCGAAAAGGTGGCCAGAGGGATAACCACCTTTGAGGAGGTCATAAGCAGAACCTTGGAGTGAGAAAGATGGAGAGGGAGAGGGAACTGCTCAACGTCATAGAGACGCTCTTTTACGAGACCGAGGATATGGACGATATCCTGCATAGGATAAACGCCCTCGCCAGTAAATTGGTCTCCGCCGAAGCCAGCTTCATACTGGTCTTCAGCCGGGACAGATCGCATCTTTACTTCAAATCCACACAGGGGAAAGGTTCGCCGATCCTCAGGAGGATATCGATCGACTCCGGTGTGGCATGGCGGGTGGCACAGACCGGAACCCCTGCCCTCGTGAACGACATCGAAAACGACGAGGGGTTCACCGGGTCGATCGATGAGGCGATCGGATTCAAGATCCGCAATCTGATCTGCGTTCCCATAACCCTTGACGGGAAGGTTATAGGAGCTATCGAGGCGGTGAACAAACTGGATGGAGGAGGATTCTCCCAGGACGACCTGGAGCTCTTCAAAATCCTCGGCCACCAAATAGGCGTCGCGATGAAGAACGCTGAGAAGCTTGAGGGATATCGCAACTTCTTCTCAAACTCCATCGAGATCTTCGTCAAGGCGATCGAGACGGTAGGGGTGCTGAGAAATATGATGTTCCCAGGCCATTGCTGGAGGGTGGCTGAGATATCGACCTTCATAGCACAGATCCTGGGGATGGACGAGGAGGAGCTGAACGCCCTCTATTATGGGGCGGTGTTGCACGACATAGGGATACTCGAATACAGGGGAGTTGAGACGTGGGAGTCCATGCTGGAGGACCCCTGGGAGGCGGCGAAACATCACCCGGTATACGGCGCGAACATCGTCAAGGGGATGAAGCTGCTCGGCGATGCCGCACCGATAATCAGGCATCATCACGAGAACTACGACGGAACCGGATATCCGGACGGATTGAAGGGCGAGGAGATTCCGATCGGCGCCAGGATTATATCCGTGGCCGAGAGATACGAGGAGCTGCTCCTCGCTACCTCGCCGATTCAATATGGGGAGAAAGAGACAACGGCCAAACGGATCAGGGA
>CAZHVH010000359.1:0-3941 GCA_964535855.1 uncultured bacterium | reverse complement strand
GCGAATCCCTTATATCGGTCGACAACTCCATCCCGATTTGATATAATTTCACCGAGATTTTCAAACGTAAGAGGTGAAAGGCTGAGGTGAAAAGACTTTTAAAACCTCGTGAGGTTTCAAACCTTGTAGGTATAGAGGAAAAGGAGATCCTACGCGTCATAACGCGCGATGATCCCGAGGTGACCCCGTACCTCATAGACCTTGGAGAGGAAAGATTGATCGATCTGGCGGGATTGCCGATCATCCTCAAAAAGCTCGCCTACAACATGCCCACAACTGAGATAATCGAAAATTTAGCCTGTCAGATCCTCCATCTCGAGCTTTTCTCGCAGGAGAGGGAGGAGCTTAAGCGGGAGAACGAGAGGTTGAAGGCCGAGATAAAGAGGCTGAAGGCTAAACTATCCAGAAGCGAGGAGAAGGCGCCTCCAAAGAGGTTCAGACTCAAATTCGGTGGATTTTGGAGGTTCAGACGATGACCCTTACCCTCCCTGGCTCTCCGATTCTCCCCTTGATTTCGAACCTCACATCAGTGAGCTGTTCGACCAGCCATATGTTGGTCATAAGATGTTGGGTTACCAGCGAGGTGGTGATAACCGATTCTCCGCCCGCCAGGGCCATAAGAGGTATCACTTGATCGGACAGATGCGGATCGAGGGCGGATCTTGACCTTAGGAAAGCCAATAGCTCCTCTGCGGCTTCCTCTCCGACCTTCTCAGCCGGCTTACCCCTCTCACCGAGGGATGAGAATCCGGCAACGCTGTTTTCGAACTCCGCGACGAGGAAGACCGCCGTCCCCGGTCCCCTGGATCGCGCCGAGATCGTCTCGACCTCCACATCCGAAATCCCCCTTAGCCTTTGCATGACAGCTTCTCTCTGTCTTTCGGCGATCGAAATCGGCAACCTCGCGCAGGCTGAGAATCCTCTGACTCTGATAAGCGATCCCCTATCCGAGATCGAAACGGAGGTAAGCTTTGAGGGATATATAATGGCCTTTATCTCGCCGCCGCCCTTAGGATAGAACCCCCATCTCAGGACCTCGATGTTCAGCTTGAGCCCAAACCTCGAGGCGATAGGTGAAAAAACCCGTTGTAGGTAATGAGCCGGTGGACTCCAAGGCACATGAGTTCCCCCGCGGATGATCACCTCACTTTTACCACCTGACAGCGCTAGCGGCAGATAGATGGCCTGGAAGACAAGAGAGACGGATCCGGCGCTGGGCCGTTTCCGCGCAACGTCAAATAGATATCTTCCAGGTTTAATTTCGCCGGGGATAAAGGTGAGCTCCTTTGATCCGATCCCCGCCCCATCGACTCTGGCTCCACATATCTCCGCGGCGGCCTCAACACAGGTGAGATGCTGAGGGGCCAAGCCCGGATTTCTCCTCCTCGCTCTGATCTTCTCTATCCTTATCCCCACACCCAGAAGGCTCGATAACGCCAGGGCGGTGCGTAATATCTGACCTCCGCCCTCCCCGAAAGAGCCATCTATCGTGATGATCCCCCTCTTCATCTCGACCCCTCCTCAAGATTTTCAACGATGATTTCGACAGCCTCTTTCGGGGAGCCGGCGAAGCTGATCAGGTCGAGATGTGAGGGCGTAAGCTGCATCTGCCCCTCGATCGTCCGTATCACCTCGCGCCATGCCTCACCCAAAAGAACGATCGGCTTATGTGGGACTTTGCCGATATACTCCAGACACCAGAGCAGGAAGAACTCGGAGAACGTCCCCACGCTTCCCCTCAAGACTATAAATCCGTCGCCGAGCTCTATCAGCCTTTGAATGCGTTCCAGATATGTCCCGACGTGGATCACCTCGTCAACCCATGGATTCGGCTCCTCGGCGTCCAGAAAGGATGTTATCACCCCTATCGTCTTACCGCCGGCTTCCTTTGCCCCTCTGCTTGAAGCCTCCATCGTGCCGCCAAAACCTCCGTTACACAGTGTAAATCCCGCCATTGCGATCACACGTCCGAGCTGATATGCTTCATCCCATTCGGTTTCCCCCTCTTCAACTGCCGATCCGCCGAAGAGGGTTATCACGCCTCTCCTATCCATCGACCTTCTCCGATTTCACCATGATCTCCCCCGGCAGGGCCAGTCCGAGTTCGACCTCGACCGCCTTCGCCAACGCTATCGGAAAGGCACATGAGGGATGCTTAAGCTTCGAGTGACATTCGAGATTCAGCGGAGGCCTTCGCGACCAGATATCATGAAGGCTTACCCTCTCGATCGTCTTCTGAAGCGACTGTATGGAATCGCATTCGCTCTGTATTGAGATCCTCACCTCAAATTCACCGATCTTCTGAGCGGTGATAGTGGTGTTGAAGTTACAGTTATCCATCTTCAGATGTACCAGCGTCATCGGGGTTTAACCTCCTTTGAACGGGAAGGGGATAAGGTGAGAAATGGTGGGGCGTACAGGGTTCGAACCTGTGACTTCTACCGTGTGAAGGTAGCGCTCTTCCACTGAGCTAACGCCCCACAAGGATGGTGGGCCCACGAGGATTCGAACCTCGGACCACCCGGTTATGAGCCGGAGGCTCTGCCACTGAGCTATGGGCCCATAAAAGCGTAATAATTATACAAAACCGTGCTCGGATAAGTCAAGCCGCGATCGCAAAGTGCCATGAGATGGCACAATATAATCGCTGACCCTCATGGTCGCCGTTTCAACAGCACAACCCAATCCTCATCCGGTGATCTCATACCCAGATTTTCCCACTGTCATCGTTCTACTCCCCCATATCCCCGCATCAAGGGCGATTTGATTTGACCTCACCCCAGATGACGGGCAGTTTATCAAGAGGTTTAACCCCGACGATCGAAACTGAGGTAAGCGTCATCTTATCCCCTATGGTCCCGTTTGCTCTGATCATCTCGAAATCTATCCTAGCGCCATTGATCCTCAACTTGCAGAAATGATAGGCTGATTCAGCACAAACCTGATGTGGATTGGGCTTCGAGTTCACCGGATAGAGTGAGGCTCCGCCCCCACCTGTGACGATATACCATACATCGTTGTAAAAGCTACGTTCATATATGTGATCGTGACCGCTGAAGACCATATCCACCCCATATCCCTCGAAAAGCTCCATCCACCCCCTCATCATCTCGGCTGATCCACCATGTCTGCCCGATGAAAAGGGTGGATGGTGGAACAGGACGAGTATCCACTGAGATCTGAGGGCCGATCGAGCAAGATCCTTCTCCAACCACATCACCTGATCCGCTGATGAGCGGACGTTGCTGTCCAGGCATATGAAGTGGGTGTTCCCGTAGTCAAAGGAGTACCATTGTTTCCCCTCCCAACCTCCTCCAGCCGGAAGGTGAAACAGGTCGTAGTAGTGTTGAGCGTTTCTTTCGTGGTTGCCCAAAACCGGATAATAGGGGACGCTTTTCATCAACTCCTCTGTGATATCGAAGAAGATATCCCACTGAGAGGAAACCCTACCATCGGAGACGAGATCGCCTGTGTTCAACACCAGATCGGGCTCATGCTCGATCATCCTTTCAACCACCGATGAATGGGCATTGTGGTTTGTACGGCAATCTCCGTAGACGATCACCGTGAAAGGCTCATCCCATCTGACGGCTGTGTGGAAGGTGTTATCCTCGCTCACGTCGTCCCCTGATATCACACGGTAGTGATACACGGCGGACGGTTTCAATCCCTTGAGGACGACGGTATGATGTCTAACCTCATTTTGGTTTTCCACACGCCGATCATATTTCCCTCCGGATGTGAGATATCGGGTTTCATCCGCATATTCGACCGCTGAGCTGACGGGCTCGGTTGTCTCCCAGCAGATCGCAATGGATGTCTCCGTGACGTCACATAGATACGGTCCCTTGACGATATCAGGGAAACCTGATATCTGAAGGAAGGGTGAGACGAGCAGGATCAAGATACACGCTAAGTCAATTCCCCTCGATCGCATTTCT
>CAZHVH010000358.1:0-3961 GCA_964535855.1 uncultured bacterium | reverse complement strand
CCTCCCCATACTGACGATCACCTCATCACAGGAGGAGGCGGAGAAGCTGTTCGCCGATCTGAGCTGGATCGGCGAGGAGAGGCTCAGGATCTTCCCGGAATGGCATTCGCATATATATGCCGACACCTCCCCGCCTAAGGGGGTTATAGCCGATCACATGTCGGCCCTGGCGGCGTTGATAGAGGGTGAGAGCACCGTGACGATCTGCCCCATCGCCGCCCTGATGCACAGGATAATCCCCAAGAGGGTCCTGTCCCGAAACCTCTTCAGACTTCGCCGCGGCGCTGAGATCTCTCCGCTGAAGCTGGCCGAAAGGCTTGAGCGATCCGGATATGATCGAGTGCCGATGGTTGAGGTGAAGGGGCAGTTCGCCCTTCGAGGCGGGATACTGGACGTCTATCCGTTGACGGCCGACCTGCCCGTCAGGCTGGAGTTCTTCGGCGATGAGATAGATTCCATCCGATCCTTCGATCCGTCCACCCAGCGCTCCATCTCCCACATGGATGAGATCACAATCCCGCCCGCAAGGGAGTTCGTGTTAGAGGATGAGGCGATCGAGGAGTGGGAGGAGAGGTTCGAAGGGCTCTACAGCCAGGAGCGAAATCCCGCCATCCGCGAGAAGCTTGAGGAGCTGGATATGAGGATCAGCGGGATGGAGGATCTGGAGGGATTGGACCCGTATCTGACCTTCATATATCCCGATGCCGGGACGATCCTCGACTACCTGCCCGAAGACAGCCTCGTGCTCATGGACGAACCGGTGTGGATCGAGAGGGAGGCGGAGAAATTGATGGAGAGCATGAGGACGATCTATCGTAAGAGACGGGATCTAGGGCATCTTGCCGTGCCGCCCGATGAGGCTTTCCTGGGGTATGATGAGGTTCTCAAGCGGATATCCCGTTTCACCTCGATATCCCTTTCGCTGACCGCTCGTCCGGACGGGGACGGAGTGATCTTCGACACCCGATCGCCCGGAATCCACGGCAACGTCAGGGTTTTCCTCGAGGAGCTAAGGGGATGGCAGGAGAGGGGTTACTCGATACATATCTTTTGCGAAAGCGAGGGAAAGATGAAGCGGATGGAGGAGGTGATCGAGGCGTATAACCTCGATAGATCCTCCATATCGCTGAGTATCGGAAGCCTTTCGGCAGGTTTCGTCTCGGATGAGCTGAGGATGATCCTCTTCTCCGACGCCGAGATCTTCGACAGAAGAGGATACAGAGTCCACAGGCGGCGGAAGTTCAGGGAGGGAGCGCCGATCCTGAGCTATACCGATCTGAAGGAGAGGGATTACGTCGTCCACGTCTCCCACGGCATCGGGATCTACGAGGGGCTCAGGAGGATGAAGGTCGAGGGATCGGTTCAGGATTTCCTGGCGATAAGATATGCGGGCGGGGATATGCTTTACGTGCCGACGTATCAGATCAACCTCGTCCAGAAATATATAGGCGGATCGGAAGAGGCGAGGGTCAGGATAGACAGGCTCGGTGGCACGTCATGGAGAAGGGTCAAACAGAGGGTTAAGGAGTCGGTCCGGAAACTCGCCGAGGAGCTCTTAAATCTGTATGCGGCACGACAGACGCTTCCCGGCCATGCCTTCTCCCAGGACACCCCATGGCAGAGGGAGTTCGAGGCCCTCTTCCCCTACGAGGAGACGCCGGATCAGCTCAGGGCGATAGAGGAGGTCAAGCGGGATATGGAGCGGCCCAGACCGATGGATAGATTAGTCTGCGGCGATGTGGGATACGGCAAGACGGAGGTTGCCATGAGGGCCGCCTTTAAGGCCGTCATGGATAACAAACAGGTGGCCGTGCTGGTTCCGACAACCGTGCTGGCACAGCAACATTACATGACCTTCACCGAAAGGTTCGCTGATTTCCCCATACGGATCGAGATGCTCAGCAGATTTCAAACGCCCAAACGGAAAAGGGAGATCCTGGAGGGGCTCCGGCGTGGGACCGTTGACATAGTGATCGGAACGCATATGCTCCTTCAAGACGACGTGAAATTTAAAGATCTGGGATTGCTGATCATCGACGAGGAGCATAAGTTCGGCGTCAGACAGAAGGAGAAGATGAAGCAACTGCGCAAGGAAGTGGACGTTCTGACTATGACCGCCACGCCTATTCCGAGGACCCTTTACATGGCCGTATCCGGCATAAGGGATATGAGCGTGATAGAGACCCCTCCCGAAAACCGAAAGCCGATAGAGACCTACGTCATGGAGTATGATCCCCAGGTCGTGAGGGAGGCCATCCTCAACGAGATGGCGCGGGGAGGACAGGTTTTCTATGTCCATAATAGGGTTGGGACGATCGCTTCCACGGCTCTCAAGCTTCAGGAGCTAGTGCCCGAGGCGCGCATAGCGGTCGCCCACGGTCAGATGTCCGAGAGGATGCTGGAGAAGGTGGTCCTGGACTTCATCGCCCGAAAATATGACGTTCTGGTTTGCACCACGATCATCGAGTCGGGCGTGGACATGCCCAACGTCAACACGATAATAATCGACAGGGCCGATATGATGGGTCTGGCACAGCTATATCAACTGAGGGGAAGGGTCGGCAGATCAGATGAGAAGGCATACGGATATCTCTTCTACCCTAAGGCGCGATCGATAACCGAAGGGGCGCAGAAGAGGCTGAAGGTGATCGAGGAGTTCACCGACCTTGGATCGGGATTCAAGATAGCGCTGAGGGATATGGAGATACGGGGCGTGGGGAACATCCTCGGCCCTGAACAGCACGGCCACGTCAACGCCGTGGGATATGAGCTTTACTGCAAGCTGCTCCAAGAAACCGTCAGGGAGCTTAAGGGCGAGGAGGTGGAGGAGGAGGTCGAAACCAGGATAAACCTGCCTCTGAAAGCTTACATACCGGACGGATATGTGCCTGACTCCTTCCAGAAGGTCTCCCTTTACAAGCGCATAGCGTCCGTGAGAAGCAGGGAGGATGTGGAGGATCTCAGGGAGGAGATGGAGGACAGGTTCGGACCGATACCCGAGCCGGCCCGAACGTTGCTTGAGGTGGCCGATATCAAGCGCATGGCGGGTCGACTCGGCGTGGAGGCGATCTCCTCAGACGGCGAATATATCAGGATCGTATTCGATGAGAGGAGGGCGAAGGTTGATCCCGAAAGGATCATATCGCTCGTGCAGTCCGACAGGCGGTTTTCGCTGACGCCGCCGGGAAAGCTCACCGTGAAGCTGGAAAGGAGAGTGAAGAAGGGGGAAATATGCAAGGCCGTAAGAGAGGTGTTAGAGAATTTAGGGGCGATACCTCGCCCTTTTCCACAAAATCCTAATTGAGGAGGTAGTTACATGAAGGTCGGTAGATTAAATCCGTTTTTCCTGCTTGTGTTCCTTGCCGTTGCTTTAACTACAACCCTTCTGGCGTCTGCCGGGGAGAAGGACAAGCCCGATGAGGTCATACTCGCCGAGTTCACCTGGAACGGCGAGAAGATAACCGTCACCCTGGATGAGCTCGAGAAGGAGATCAGTGAGCTGCCCAAGTATAAGCAGAGGAAATACGCCACCGAAGAGGGGAGGAAGGAATATCTGACGCTGATGGCCGAAAGCAGATTGGTGCTTAAGGCCGCCGAGGAGAAGAGATACGGCGCCAGGGATGACCTGCTCGATAAGGTCGATGATTACCTGCGTGACCTGATGATAGAGAAGATCACGGACGAGATGGTCGAGTCGAAGATCGACGTGACCGAGGAGGAGATGAAGCAGTACTACGAGGAACATAAGGACGAATTCGTCGAGCCGGAGAAGATCAGGCTGACCTGCATAACGATCCAGGCCGAGAAGGGCAAAGAGGAGGAGGCCAAGAAGAAGGCCGAGGAAATATACAAGAGGATCAAGGAGAAAGGGGAGGATATCAAGGCGGTGGCGAAGGAGATATCGGACAAGGGCGAAAACATGGGCCCCGGCGGCAGAAACAACGGTGATACGGGGTTCTTC
>CAZHVH010000357.1:0-3962 GCA_964535855.1 uncultured bacterium | reverse complement strand
GTCCCAGAAGCAGAGCCAATCCGATCAGGTGAGGTAAGAAAGAGCTTATGTCCATTATCCTTAGTCGTCAAGAGGGTTCTAAACGCAATGATATTTTAGCATACCGGAACATGAGGCGCAATAACCTGTTCCTCTTCGGAGGATTTCGAGGTTTGACAGGCTTTCAGGCGAGGGGGTATAATTATGGGCACTCCTCGGTGAAGATCAGGGAGGAGATGATGGAACCAGGGTGGGGCGATGAAAAAGGAAATCTGTTTTATAGGAGTTCTGCTTGTAATAGGAGCCGTTCTCAGCGGGTGCTCAGAGCAACCAAGTAAAGAGGAATATCCTGAGCTCATCGCCGTTAAAAATTGGGCGTATCAGCTTCAAAATGCCGATCCTGATGTGATCGCTGCATCTGGTTTTGAGTTAGTGGTTGTGGATTACTCGAAGGATGGATCTGAGGAAAGGAGGTATTCTTCGGAGGAGATCAACCGGATTAAGGATTCCGGAATAGTTCCCATCGCTTATATAAGTATAGGGGAAGCTGAGGATTATCGGTTTTACTGGCAGGAAGGATGGCGCCAGAACCCTCCAAGCTGGTTAGGCGAAGAAAACCCGGAATGGGAAGGGAATTACGCTGTAAAGTATTGGAATGAGGGATGGAAGGACATAATCCTCTCCTATTTAGATAAAATTATGGAGCAGGGTTTTTCCGGGGTTTACCTCGATAAGGTTGATGAGTTTGAATACTGGAGCAGCCCGAACAATAATGGGGACGTTCATCTTTCAGAGGAGGAGGCGGCGAGAAGGATGATAAATCTTATAACGGATATAGCGAACTATTGTAGGGGCAAAAGCGACAGCAGCTTTTACATAATCCCGCAAAATGGTGAAAGGCTAATTAACTTTGATAACAGCTCGCTTTTAGATACAATCTCCGGTTGGGCGGTTGAAGATCTCTTTTATGACGGGACCGATCCTATACCTCTAAACGTTACACAGGTAAGGACACATTATCTGGACGCGGTTTATGCTGCGGGCAAACCCGTGTTCTCTGTAGACTATGTCGATGATGGGAGCGGATATTCCGAAGGCAACAAGGAGAGGATAGATGATTACTATGGAAAAGCACTAAATAAGGGATATATACCCTACGCTGCGAAATCTGACAGGGAACTCGATGAGCTAAATGTTATCGGAGGTATTCAACCATAGGCCTTATAAATCAAGCGCCCTCGGAGGTATGCGATCCCATGAAGGAGTATTACGGCTATTACCTTCAGCTTCGCCAGGAGATATCGCGGTGGTTGGATCAGAGCATTCTTATGGACGGGCCCGGACCACATGGGGGCGGAGAGGATGAGGCCAATTATGCCCTAACCTGGTTCCAGCACTATCTCGTGACCGGTGACGAAAAGATTATGGATCATTTCCGAAACCTGCTAGCCGATCTGGTCAGATGGGTCAAGGAGAGATGCTTTCATGGATATCCGCCGAAAGCCGATGTCCATCACGGTCCTGAGCCATTCTTACTATTTCTGCCGAGATATCTGGCATTGGCCCCCCATGACGAGAGGGCGAAGGCTCTTCTTGAGGACGCCGCACATCATATCGGCAACTGGGTTGAGGGGATACCGGAGTGGTACGATTACAATGCCGACCGGTTTCGAAGTTATTATCTGGGGACGCGGGTTATAGACGATGATCCCCGCTATGCCTATGAGGTGGCGGAGCACATCAGGTTCATACATATCGCTTTGGCGGCCTACAGGGTTACGGGGGAGGGGAGATATCTGGATTGGGCGATCCGATATGGGAAACGCCGAGCTCTGCTCATTCTGGAGTCGGGAGACGGCCCGATACCGGTCATGTGGGATGCCGATGGGAAAGGGGTATATGAGCCCGATCTAAAATCGCCTCAACAGAGGGGAATGGCCTGCAGCCAACATCACGTCCCGCGGGATCCGCTGGCCGGGGTGGAGAACCTGCTGGCATCCGGGGCGATCTACGCCTTCGGCGATCTCTTCCTGATATCGGGCGATGAGGTATTCAAGGAGGCGTCGCGTAAGATAGTCGAGCCGCTGATCGGTGAACTGTTGGACCCCTATGCCGATCCAGGTGCGGCGGCGGTGTGGTATTATCGTTGGACCTTTCAGGATACCTCCTTCGACGGTAACATACTCGATGTGCTAAAGGAGATTCCACCTGAGAGGAGCTGCGATCTGGCGATGGTATTTCCTCAGAGCTGGCGTCGGCGGGAGCCGGGTGTTGGGAAACGGAAGGATATGATTTACTGGGGAGAGTGGTCGGATGACGGATCGGTCAGACCCACCTGTGAACCTTCAACCGCAGCCTTGACGCTCGCCTATCACGTGACGGGCGATATGGGATACGCTAGACGTGCCTTCAAAAACGCCGCCGTGAAGTTGATGATGGCTCGAAGGGTGCTTCGGGGAGGGAGAGAACACGCCGATATGGGCGGAGCGATATGCTCCGTGGCAGCGGGACATGGCCGAAACTGGGGACAGGGAGCGGTGACAGGCTGCTACGGTCCCCTGCTTTTGGGTACCAGGGAGATCCTGAGCGGCCTGACTCCGACGATTGAGGTTAAAAACGAAAGGGAGGAGGTTCGGCTGCCGAAGGAGATCGTCTCTCTTGTGAAACCGCCCGTGGGGAATGAAGGCGAAGTTCTGTTCTTCAACGGAGGCGAGAGGGCGGTGAGATTCTCATGGCGAAGGCGAGGTGAGGGGTGGATATCGCTCACGCTGGCCCCTGATGAGGTGAGAAGGTTCCCGATCCAGGTGCGCTGATGATACGGTGGCTACTTTTAAGCTCCTATATCTCGATGATAGCCATAGCCGTGATGGTCAACCTCCCTCCGACCTGCCTCACCTCGATAAAAGGCGATTTCTCCTTGAGCGACACACAGGGCGGCATGCTGCTTTCAGCCCTCTTTTGGGGCTTCGCATTGACGATAATCCTGACCGGTCCGCTTGCCGACAGATTCGGCGTCAAACCCTTTCTGATCTCAGCCGCCCTCCTTCAAGCCTTTGGCCTTCTGACGAGCGCCCTCTCCCCTGCCTTTCAGGTTTTAGTTTTCGGAGCCTTTCTGATGGGGATGGGTAGCGGCATATTGGAGGTTCTCGTCAACCCCCTCATCTGCATTTTAGCTCCCGAAAACAGAACGAAGGCCATAAATTTCTGTCACGCCTTCTACTCCATAGGCGCTGTGTTGACCGTCCTTCTGGCATCGTTATTTTTGAGGATGGGATTGCTCTGGAGGTATGTCTATCTGCTAGGTATTTTCCCCTCCCTTCTGTTCGGCATCGGATATCTCACCTCATCCCTTCCTGAGTTTCCACCCTCCGATTACAAACGCTCCTTCGGGATCGGTCTGATAATACATCCGATCTTCATCCTTCTCCTTCTGGCGATGTTGCTGGGAGGAGGCACGGAGTTAGGGGCGGCGCAGTGGATACCGGCATATCTGGAAGAGGTATTTGGGTTTTCACGCTTCGGGGGGGCATTCGGACTTGTGCTTTTCAGCATCGCCATGGCACTCGGTCGTATGACGATGAGCAGGATAAGCGGTAGGGCTCATCCAATGGGGATCCTCAGGTTCGCCTCCCTTTTCTGCATGTTGCTTCTGGCTCTATCGGCTCTGCTTCAAAGTGGGGTACCGGTCATGATCTCCTTCTTTCTCCTCGGGTTCTTCGTTTCGATATTCTGGCCGACGGTGCTTGCTAGCAGCTCTGAGATCTTTCCGGGAGGCGGGGCGACGATGTTCTCACTCCTGAGCGCTGCGGGGAACGCCGGCGGTATGATATTTCCAGCTATGGTCGGGGCGATGGCCGACAGGTGGAACCTGAGAGTCGGGGTGGGAATGCTCTCACTGCTTCCCTTATTGTTGATCCTGATCTTCACCCTCCTCAGACATCGCGGGAATCCCGTATCACGAACCACGTCATGCCCTTCGGCTT
>CAZHVH010000356.1:0-3970 GCA_964535855.1 uncultured bacterium | reverse complement strand
TCCCTATCGCTCACAAAAGCTATGCTCCCACCATCAGGGCTCCACGCCGGCTGGCCATCGAAGGCGGTGTTGTTGGTGATGTTGACCGAACCGGTGCCGTCCGAATTCATGACGAAGATCTCGAAATTATCTCCGTTCGTCGATCCACGTGCGAAGGCTATCCGTTTGCCGTCCGGTGACCATGTGGGGTGACGGTTGATCACATCTCTTTCCGTCCGGGTGAGCTGCTTCAACTTCCCACTCTTCAAGTCCAAAACGAATATCTCAGGGTTGCCGTCACGTGTGGAGACGAAGGCGATCCTCTCTCCATCGGGCGACCAGGCCGGGTCGAGATCATCAGCGGGGTTATCCGTCAGATTTTGCAAGTTCGACCCGTCACTCCCCATCAACCAGATATCCAGATTGCCGGAGCGCTCCGAGACAAAGGCTATCTTTCCATGATCGGGCGAAAGAACGGGATTCTGATCGACGGCTGGGTTGTCCGTCAAACGGGTGCCGGTGAGCTCTCCCATGAAGAGACGGTGTATCTCCCTGTTCCCGAATCTGGTCGTGGTGAAGACGATGAAGGGCGGACGATGAGTTTGAGGTTTAAATTTGGTGCTGAACTCGGAGGTGTTGCCTTTGGGATCGGTGACGGTGGCGGTCAGGTGCATCCCCGAGGATAGAGGTCTGCTTAAGCGCGTGCTGAAGTTCCGCCCCGCGCGGACCGAGGCCACGCCCAATCGAATCTGACCTTCATCATCGGCGTCCCCGAAGATCTCCACCGTGCTGCCTATAGGGACAGAAGAGGGCACCCCGCCGCTGACACGCCGACCTGAAGCGAGGAAGGAGGTGAAGAAGGGTTTAGGAATATCCCTGTTACATCCCCGTTCGATCGCTATACCCTTGCCCGTGTTATCGTAGATAGCGTTGGAGCGGATAGAGATGTATCTGGAGCCGTTCGAGATATGCACTCCGATGCCTTTATTCCGCGTTATGAGATTCCTTTCGATGTTTCCCCTCTCCGAGTAGCCGATCCGGATCCCATCCGAGCCGCTATCCTTGATCTCATTTTCACTGATGAGCAGATCGCTCACGCCGCTGATCTTGATCCCCGCTCCGTTCTGCGATAGGGTGTTTTTCTCTATCGCTATCTTAGAAGCGTCGTTCCCATCGATAAGGATCCCGAACTCGCCGTTTCTCTCGATCTTATTCCCCTGGAAGGTAACCTCATAGGAGCTGCCCTCAGCTCGGATACCTGAGCGGTTTTCGGAGATGAGGTTGTTAAGTATTTTGACCTTGCCTGCCCCTTTCAGCAGAATGCCACATGGGTTTTTGATGATGGTGTTCCCTCCGGCTCCCTGATCGCTGCCTATCTGTACGTCCTGGGCGTTCTCTATCTCGATGGCTCCCCTTGTTCCCTCGGAGGACGCCCCTTCGAACCTGTTGCCGATTATACGAACGCCTTTTGTGGTCGCGCCCTGGACGGATATGAAGGGTAAGGGGAGGTTCGAGAAGGTGTTGCCCCTTCCGCTAACGAGCGATCCGATGGTCGTATTGGTTGCGCCGTCTCTGATGAGGAGGGACATACCGGAGGAGTTCTCCACCCTGTTGCCGCTCGTTCCATCTCCCTCGATGATAACGGTTTCTCCCTTGAAGGTGCATCCATCGAGCAGGTTACCTCTGGCTCCGTCTCGTATTATCACCCCGCTTTCATTCCCCCCCTGGCTTATCAGCTTAAGGGTGTTTTCATGGGCTTGGCCGTCTATCAGAGCGATAAGCTTGTTATCTTTGGCTCCGGAGTTTATTCTGACGAGGTTAGACGAGGCCTTATCGGTGATGTGGACTCCGGTGGTTGAGCCTGTAAGCTCTTCGATGAGTATATCGTTCTCCCTGGAGTTTTCACCCTTTATCAGAACGCCTGTGGGGAAGCCGTAGATTTGGGCTGAGATTCTTGCGTTGCTGACGTTCTGCATGATGATGCATGGGGAGGAGGGGGTGCTGTTTTCGGCAGGCAGGAACTTCCCTCGAATGATCACGGATGGCGAGGTATCGTCGCCATGGAGGTTCCTCAGCAGAACAGCGGCTGTGCCGTTATTGCATCCTTCCATGTACAAGACCTCCTTCGAGTCCAAAAGCACTGAGATGGAAGGTATGATCACCGTTCCTTTCGGACCATCCACCACGGCCACTCCCGCAAGTCCGTTATCGTGGCTGACGTAGATGGTGTTGTAATCCGTGCCCTCGCCTTCGATCAGGATACCATTTCCTTTGTTATGGCGTTTGTTATAAAAGTAAAAGCCATCGCCTATTAAGTTAAATCGAGCTCCATCCGTTATATAAACACCATTACCTTCGTTATATTCCGAGGAGATGTAAATTTTATTGAAATCGGTGCCTTTCCCCTTGATCACGATCCCGTCGCCCTTACTATATCGAACTCCGTATGTACTATATTTATATTCATCGGTGGTGATTTCGTTGTATTGAGCTCCATCTGAGATCTCGACACCGATACCGTTTGGTCCCTTCCTATCCTTTTTTTCCTTTTTTACGTCCATATAGATCCACTCATCATATCCGATCCACCCTTTGAACCTGTTCCATTTAGTCCCTTCCCCATGTATCTTCATCCCCACATCACAGTTCAAAACGGTGGTGAGTTTTATCACGTTGTTTTTAGCTCCATCTGTTATCTCTATCCCTACTGGGAGTTTACCTTCTCCATTTATATAAACCCTCGAGATAATGTTGTCGCTTCCTCGAACAATCACCCCTTTTTTAACATATAACCCTGGGTCACCTACAAAGCCACTTTCTACTAGATTTCGATTACCGGTGATCTCCATTTTGCCTTCTACTATCACTTCTACAGGTAGCATACCCTCGGGTAAGCACTCGAAGGTAATCTTGTTATCATCTGTCTTTATGATGATATCACCTTTTATTACTAACATGGCATCCGCCGTACCCTTGGGTGAACGAAGTATGATTTCATCTCCACCTGCTCCGGGCTCATCAAGGGCGAGATCATCCTCCAATATAACCAATTTACCTTTTAGCCCCTCATATTCTACCTCTTCCGAATATAACCCCGCCATCCACAATTCGCTATAATCCTTGCCTACCGGTAAAGAGAATAAATCCCCTTCCTCTATCTTACCGAACCCTGGCAGGGAGTAGAGGATATCTTTCCATTCTTCAGGGGCATGAGCTCTCTCCCAATTGACCTCATCCATAGGAAGCCTTACACTCCACTTATCTTTGGTGGTTTTGCTCACGATTTCCCCGGTAACTGGATCCTCATAGACTGAGGTTACGGTGGTATGCTCTGTGACATAAACATATTCTAATTCCTCGTGTCCTGTAGGTCCCGAATGCCATTTTTTAGAAACCAAAACGGAATTCGATTTGTACACGCCTGTTATATCGTTACTGTACACGTCAGTCTTAATTTCGATGTCAAGATCGACATCGTCGAAAGGAGGGGTGAAGAACTGAATCGGATCCAACTTCCCTTGCATCAATCCCAAGGCTTCCTTAAGAGAGAGCTTCCCATCAGCCACGATTCCTTTAGCATCCAGATCGATCGATCCACCACCCCCTTCAGGCTTCACCTTTCCTTTTAGCCGTTTCAGAGTGAACTCCTGTGATTTCCCCGCAGGAGTTTCTAAGAAGAAATATACCGTCTCACCTTCTGGGACATCCTCTGGCATGGAAGTTTCCAGATATGAAGGGGAAATGAGCTCGACGTTTCCAGAGAGCGTCTTACCTCCATATTTGAACCACGCTATGACTTCGGAGGAGTGAAAACCGAAATGTTTACCTTCTATATGAAGTTTCTCCCATCCCTTAGCTTTTAGAGGATATACACTATTGAGAACAGGAGCTTGTCGCTCAACTTCAAACACTTCTTCGCTTTTCGACTCATATCCTTTAGGCGTCCTTATAATGAAGGGTGACGTCGAAGCGCCTTGGGGGACTAATATGA
>CAZHVH010000355.1:0-3970 GCA_964535855.1 uncultured bacterium | reverse complement strand
CAGAGGAGAACGGAGGAAAGGGTCGATAAACTCGCGGAAATCGATAGATCGATTGAGATCAAGATAGGTGCCCTTGGAGCTAGATGGGGAATCGGTTCTGAAACGGCCTTTAGAAACGCGATAAGGGGCATCCTGGAAGAGGTGGGATTCCATGTGGAGAGGTATCTGAAGTTCGATGAGGAGGGGATGGTCTTCGGAAGACCGGATCAGGTTGAACTCGATATCGTGATGAGGGATAAAAAGGTGTTCCTGATTGAGATCAAATCCTCCGTAAGCAGGGGTGACGTCTCCATCTTCGAGAGGAAGGCGAGATTTTACCAGGAAAAGGAGGATAAAACGGTCGATCGTAAGATCATCATATCGCCCTTTTTAGATCCCGGCGCTGAGGATATGGCCAGAGGATTCGGAATAGAGGTTTTCACCGATGCCAACCAGGTGGGATAGGGTCGAAGATGGATGAATATAGAACGGTATCCGGCCTGAGCGTCTCCAAGTTAACCGTCAAGAACTCCAGATTCATAGGGCTGGCGAAGTGTGTTACATCTAAGGATGAGATGGATGGGTTTTTAAGATACGCGATGCGTGAATATCCCAGAGCAACCCACTACTGTTACGCCTACAGCATCGGTCTGGGGGAGGAGAAGACCGAATACTGCACGGATGCGGGCGAACCCAATAACTCAGCCGGCCCGCCGATACTCAGCGCCATTCGCAGATCGGGTTTGGAAAACGTCGGATGTATCGTCGTGAGGTATTTCGGGGGCGTGAAGCTCGGAGTGGGCGGACTGATAAGGGCCTATGGGCGGTGCGCGAGGGAGTGCCTGTCCAAGGCGGAGGTCGAGACGAGGGTCTTATGTCGGACGTTGCGGATAAGGTCGCCATATGATAAAATCAGCCCCGTGATCAACCTCGTTAAGAATCTGGGGGGAGAGGTAAGGGGAATGGAGTATACTGAAGCAGCCATCATCCAGGTCGAGCTCAGGCGAGGGGACATACCGAAGTTGCTCGAACGGCTCAGAGCCATCGAAGGTATATCGGTCGAGGAGGCGTGAAGATGAAGGTGATCGACGTAAAAGAGACGTGGATCCACACCCATTATATCCTCGACAGCTTCGAGCTGACCCAGGAGGAAAGGGATAAGATCAAGTTGAGGATTGAACCTGAATTGAAGCGGATGGGGATACAGTACGGCATACATTTTGAGCGAAAGCCCCACGAAGATAACATGAAGGTGGTTCTGGAGTGCATCCCGTTCGATCACATCAAAGATAGGGTCAGGGAGATCCTAAACGAGACTATTGAGGATTTCCCGACGCGGACGAGAGACGAAAGGCGGGATACCGTCACCGGAATAACCGTCAAGGAAGAGGAGGGGTGATATGGGCGAAAGGTTCAGGGTTGGAATGATAGGTTGTGGCGGGATAGCTAATCGCCACGCCAAGGTGTTATCCGGGATAGAAGAGGTTGAGCTGGTGGCCTTCTGTGATATCGTCGAGGAGAAGGCCGCAGAGTTTAATCAGAGATATGGGGCGGGCAAGGGGAAGGTATATACGGATTTCGCCAGGATGTTCGACTCAGAGGATCTGGATGTAGTGTGGATCTGTCTTCCGCCCTTCGCCCACACGAACGAGGTCGAGCTGGCTGCGGAACATGGGGTGCACGTCTTCATTGAAAAGCCGATAGCGCTCGACATGGAGACCGCCGGAAGGATGGTCGAGGCGGTCGATAAGCACGGGGTCAAGTCGCAGGTGGGATTCATGTCCAGGTTCGGCGAGGCGATCGAGAGGGTGAAAGGGATGCTGGAGGAAGGCGATGCCGGCGAGCCGGGGTTGATGATAGGCAAATATATGTGTAATTCACTTCACTCGCCTTGGTGGCGGGATAAATCCAAAAGCGGGGGACAGATCGTCGAACAGATCATCCATACGTATGATATAATCAGATATTTTTTGGGAGAGCCGGAATCGGTCTTCTGCCAGGCCGATAACATCTTCCACAAAAACGTGGAAAATTACACGTCGGAGGACGTCAGCGCCACCGTCATACGCTTTCGCAACGGAGCCATAGCTACCGTAGCGGGCACGAACGGGGCGATACCTGGAAAATGGATAAGCCAATATGAGCTGGTCGCCAGGAACATAACGGTCAGTTTCGCCGATCCCAATAACGCCCTGCTCTACAGGACGAACGTTCAGCCCCCTCAGGAGATGAAGCTGACCGGTAGTAAGGATCTGTTTCTGGCGGAGGCCATGGATCTTTTAAACGCCATAAAGGAGGATGGCAACACGCGTACCCCGATAATCGAGGGAGCCAAAACCCTAGAGCTCGTCCTCGGTGCTAGCAGGTCGGCTGAGACCGTGAAGATCGTAGAGTTTTAACCAGTCAGTTTGGGTCAAATCCACAGGGGAATTAAGAGGCGTTTCAGTTGACGTCCCGTTGCCTTGAAAAGGTGATAGAGCTTACAATACCGATGGAGCCGAACTTAGAGCTTGTCGCCGCGGAGGCCGCCTCAACTATTGCTCAACTTATGTGCTTCGATGAGGATGAGATCGATGAGATAAGGATGGCGACGATCGAGGCGTGCCTTAACGCCTTCGAACACAGTAAAAGCCCTGATAGAAGGGTATATATAGCCTTTCGCATCTGTAAGGACAAGCTTGAGTTGAGGGTGACCGATCACGGCAGGGGATTTAACCCGGCCGAGGTAAAACCGCCCGACATAAGGAACGCCGTTAAGGGGGGCAAAAAACGGGGCTGGGGGCTCAAATTGATCGAGAACCTCATGGATGAGGTGAAGATTGAGACGGGCAGTTTGGGCACAACTGTAATCATGATCAAGATGAAGGGTTAATCGGAGGAGATTATGCCCGGAAAGTTTACCGTCAACGTCAGACGGGGAGATGGATACGCCGTCCTGGAGACAGGCTCCTATCTGAATCAGACGGCAGGCGAGGAGCTCTTCAACAGATTCAACGATCTGTTGGAAGAGGGATATACCGACTTTATAATCAATATGAGTAAAACCAAGATCGTCAACAGCATAGGGATATCAATACTGATAGAGATGCTGGAAAAGCTGCGTGAGAGAAAGGGCAGGCTTATCTTCTGCAATCTCAGCAACGTCATATCTAAGACGTTTAAGATAATGGGGCTGACGCAATATGCCGGGGTCTATCCGAACGAGGAGGAGGCGATCTCAGCCCTGAGGGGGGAAGGTTAGGGCATGGATATCTTCGTCATCAGAGGTGGCAACAGGCTGGAAGGGGAGGTGAAGCTGTCAGGCTCCAAAAACGCCACGCTGCCCATAGAGGTCGCCGCCGCCATCCTGGCCGATTCGCCCAGCATCATCCGAAATGCTCCCGATCTCAGGGACGTTCGTTTCATGGGAAACCTCCTGGAACATCTAGGCGTTAAGGTCGAATATGAGAGCTCGACCCTTCGCGTCGATCCACGGACCCTAAGCGGATATGAGGCTCCATACGAGTTTGTCAGTCAGATGAGGGCTTCGATCTATGTGCTGGGACCTCTTTTGGCTCGATTCGGCAGGGCTAAGGTCTCCTTCCCAGGCGGATGTGCCTTCGGACCGAGGCCGGTCGATTTACATATTAAAGGTATGGAAGCCCTGGGAGCTCAGGTGAGGATTGAGCACGGATATATAATCGCCGAGGCGGAGAAACTCAAGGGCAGGGAGATGGATCTGCTCGGCCCTCACGGCTCAAGCGTAGGAGCGACGGGCAACGTCATGATGGCCGCTACGCTGGCCGAGGGGGTGACGGTTATCAGGGGGGCAGCGCGGGAGCCGGAGATAGTGGACCTCGCTCGGTTTCTCAACTCCATGGGAGCTCGAATAGAGGGAGCTGGGACGCCTGTGATCACCATCTACGGTGTCAGGGAGCTTCACGGCGTCGAACATACCGTTATACCCGATAGGATCGAGGCGGGAACCTTCATGGTGGCGGCGGCCATCACG
>CAZHVH010000354.1:0-3973 GCA_964535855.1 uncultured bacterium | reverse complement strand
GCCGAGGAGGATGAAGATGAGATACGTCGTGATCTTTGTCCTTTTAGGATCACTCCTGGCGATCACATCATGTGAGCCGCCTCATGATAACCCCCTCGATCCCGAAAACCCCGAAGCCGAGGCCCAAGCGCCCCAAAACGTCAAAGGGCTCACGGTGGAGTCGGAACCCGGAAGGGTGATCCTTAAATGGGATGAGGACGAAAACGCCTTGAAATACAGGATCTACAGGAAAGGGCCGGATGACGCGGAGTTCACGCGCATAGGTGAAACCGCCGAGACGGAGTATGTGGATGAGGAGGTGAAGCCCGGAAATCGGTATCAGTATAAGGTCGTCGCGCTTTATAGGGTTCCGGGAGCCTCCGATCCACTGGAGGGCTCGATCAAAGGGGCTATCCCCAGGAATGTGGAGGCCCTGGGGGAGATCGTGGATCTGAGGATCATAGCTCCGGAGACGCTGGAGGCGGGGGAAGAGGGTAAACTTAAGGCGGAGGTCAGATACGGCGGCTCGGATAGATGGTGGGATGCACCCGATCCGAGGTGGGGCCTTAAGGGCGAGGGAACGATAACCAGGGACGGCCTCCTCCGCTCGGAGAAGGCAGGCGTGGTGGAGGTCACAGCAGAGTGCGGAGGTCTAAGGAGAACCGTCCCTGTGAGGATAACCCCCGCCGAACCTCAGATCTCTAAGGTGAGCGGGCCCTCCGAGGGACACACGGGCGAAAGGATCTCACAGCCGCTTAAGGTGGCCGTCAAAGATAGGTTCGGAAACCCGGTGAAAGGAGCCCGCGTGCGATTCAGGATCTCGATCAAACCGGAGGGTGCTGAAGCTATGACGATCTCTCCTGAGGAGGTGGAGGCCGGTCCATCGGGCTACGCCGAGACGTGGATCACCCTCGGAACGAAGCCCGGGAAATATGCCGTAAGGCCGGAGCTGGCCGATGATCCCTCCAAGTTCGTCGAGTTTGAGATCAAAGCCGTTCCCTACCCTGAAAAGATCGTTATAATCGAGCCCCAAGGTGATCCGCCGGAGTTGGTTTCAGGCGGAACCATCCAGGTGAAGGTGAGGGTTACGGACAGGTTCGATAATCCTGTCCCCGATGAGAGGGTGAGCTTGACGCCCTCAGAAAGCGGGGCGAAGTTCAATCCCCCTGAGCCGATAACCGATCAAGACGGGATGGCGATCTCCGACCTCATCCTGTGGAGGAAGGCGGGGCTCTACAGGATAGCAGCCATATGCGGCAGTATCAAAGCTGAGAAGGAGATCAAGGTCAAACCGGGTAAGCCGTATCGAATCGCGGAGCAGCCCTACGTCAAGGAGGTTCAAATCTCCCAGCCTGTCGATCTGGGCGTGAAAGTCGTGGATGAGAAGGGCAATCCCGTAAGCGGGGTGAAGATCGGGTTTAAGATCAAATCATCGCCCGGTGGGGCGAACGCGAAACTGTCACGGGATACAGCTGAAACGGATGAATCCGGAATCGCCGTCGTCAGGTTCACGCTTGGGATGAAAGTTGGTGAGTATATCGTCCGCGCCGAAAACCCCGATCTCAGCGGCTCACCGGTTGATTTCGTCGTTCAGGCGACCCACGGCCTGCCGGCCAGGCTGGAGAAATTGAGCGGCGATTTGCAGAAAGGAGTTGTGACCGAGAGGCTTCAGGATCCATTTGTGGTCAGGGTCACGGATATCGGCGGAAACCCCGTTCCCGGCGTGAAGGTGAGATTCGAGCTCGCAGGAGCCCCGAAGGGCTCGACCGGATGGAGGTTCTCGGACGATACCCCCTCCACCGACTCTAACGGCGAGGCGAAGGTGTGGTTCACCCCCGGCGAGAGGATGGGGGATTACGTGATCTCCGCCTCGGCGAGCAGATCGGACGGCACGCCGCTCCAGGGGTCGCCGGTGATCTTCACATGCTATGCCGATCATGAAGGGCCACAGATCATATCCGGCATCTCAGGATACGATCAGACCGGAACGGTCGGGAAGCCGCTCGCAAAACCGTTCGTCGTCAGGATCACCGATAGATTCAACAATCCGGTGGACGGCGTTGAGGTGAGGTTTGAGATCGTCAGAGCTCCCTCGAACGACGCCCAACTGGAAGGTCTCGTCAGGACGGACGATAAAGGTCTGGCAAGCTCAACCCTCACGCTCGGCACCAAGGTCGGGGAGTATGAGGTGAACGCCCTCTTCGGGAATCTGAGGGTTCCCTTCCATGCCACTGCCGGGCCCGAAGGGCCTGAGAGGATAATGGCCGTATCGGGGGACAATCGGTCCGGGAATCCGACTGAGCTTCTGGCGGAGCCGCTCATCGTCCAGGTGTTGGATATATATGGCAACCCATGCCCCGGCGTTAAAGTAACCTTCAGCGTGATCGAAAGCCCCTCAGGCGCCTCCGGTATGACCCTATCGCCTCAGGCGTCAGAGACGGACGGCAACGGATACGCCCGGACCGAGTTCACGCTCGGCGATAAGGTGGGGGAATACCGAATCACCGCCAAGCTCGTCGATTATCCGGAGAAGCTCGTGACGTTCACGGAGAAGGCCTGGGAGTGCAGGCTGAGCGCCTCACCGGAAAGGCTCGACTTCGGATACGGGAAATCCGAGCTGAGCCTCACCCTCACCAGGGAGGGATGTGCCGAGGCGGTGAGGTTCGAGGTGAAACCCGGCGATCCGTGGGTCTCGGTCAAACCCGGATCGGGCTCCGTCTCCGATTCGCCCCTCTCCATCACCGTCTCCGTCAAGCGTGATGGTCTTGAGCCCGGAGAGCATAAAACCCTGCTCGAAATCCGGTTCGACGGCAAAAGCGCTGTGGTTCACGTAACGATGGAGGTCAGGAGAAAGCTCATCGTGAGGACCTTGGACACGAGATCCGGAGCTCCCGTTCCGAACGCCGAGGTTTCCGTCGAGGGAAGGAAGGCGGTGACGAACGGCTCCGGGGAGGCCGTCATCGAGGATTTCAAGGAGAGCGGACGGATGAGGATCACCGCCTCCTGTGAGGGTTACATTCCGGCCGAGAGGGAGGTGGAGATCCCTGAGATCGGCGATTTCGCCGTGGATCTGTCCCTTAAGCCTCTGCCGAAACTCCTGAAGAGGATAAGCTCCGTCCCCCTGTTTCCCCTCTCTGCCCCTAAGTTCATCGCCATCTCGCCCGACGGATCGAGGGCCTACGTCACGAACAACATGGGCGATACGGTCTCGGTCATGGACACGACATCCGATAAGGTCATAAAGGACATAAAGGTGAAGGGATGGCCTGAGGAGGTGGCCGTCAACCCGGTGCTGGATGAAGCCTATGTGGCGTGTAACGAGGACGACTGTATCTACGTCATCAACACCAAGGTGAACGGGTTCGGCGGGATCATAAACGTGGGCAACGGGCCGACAGGGGTGGCGGTCTCCGACGACGGGAAATGGCTGTTCGTGACCAACATGCTCGAGGGTAGCGTCTCCGTGGTGGATACGGCGACGAGACAGGAGAAGGCCCGGATACCGATCGGCAGGGAATCCATCTCGGTCGCCGCCTGTGGCTCCAAGCTTTACGTTTCAAACCAGAGGGACAACACGGTCTCCGTCATAGACCTCCTGGGCGAAGTGGAGGCTGACGTCATCAAGGTGGGAGATAAACCCTGGAGGATAACCGTCTCTCCGAGCGGCAGGTTCGTATACGTGGTGAATTACGGCAGCGGCACGGTCTCGATGATAGATACCTCGAATGACGAGGTGGTGAGGAGCTTCGATGTGGGGAGGCTTCCGGTGGATGTGGCCGTTGAGGGGAGCTATCCGGAGGGCGATCTGCTCTACGTCACGATAAGCTCGAGCGACTCGGTGACGGTTGTGGATACGGCGACGGGGATCGTGCTGAAGGAGGCGATACGCGTCGACGAGTTTCCCCACGGCATAGCGATCGGGAAGGATGGCGATAAAATTTATGTCGTGAACAACGGGAGCGAAACCATCTCGGTGCTGGGATTTTAACGACCT
>CAZHVH010000353.1:0-3975 GCA_964535855.1 uncultured bacterium | reverse complement strand
TGACTTCCTAGGAGCTCCGTCAACCTGGATTTAAACCCCGAGAACATAGCTCACCTGTAGCAGAATCTAGTGATATCCTAACATAAACTTGCCCTTCCAGTCAACGAGGTGGTATAATCGTCATCGTCCCGTTAGCTTTCAGCTATCAACGATCAGCCTTCAGCTGATCACCGAAAAACCGGCTGCTGAGGGCTTCTGGATCCATTCCATTTAAGATGAGAGGTGAGGCGATGCTTACGCCCGAGGAAAAGGCCGAGGGATGGGAGGAGCTCTTCGATGGGAAAACGCTCAACGGATGGGCTCCGACCGGTCGAGCTGAGGGATGGACCGTCGATGAGGGTGCTATCCTCTGCACCGTCCAAGGCGGAGGGTATCTCTACACGCTGGATGAGTTCGACGATTTCATCCTGAAGATAGACTTCAAAATCGATCCCGGCGTCAACAGCGGGATATTCTTCAGATGGTCCGACCTATCCGATCCCGTCCACACGGGATTGGAGATGCAGATACTGGATACCTATGGCAAAGAGCCGCCCGGCAAACATGATTGTGGCGCCCTCTATGACCTTGTACCGCCCAAAAAGAGCGCTTGTAAACCCGCGGGAGAGTGGAACCACGTCGTGATAACCTGTAAGGGGCCGTACATCACGATAGATATGAACGGCGAGAGGATAATCGATGTGAACATAGATGATTGGGATACCCCGGGGATGAACCCGGATGGGACGAAGAACAAGTTCAAATACGCATGGAAGGACCTGCCCAAAAGGGGACATATCGGACTGCAGGATCACGGTGGGAAGGTGTGGTTCAAGAACATCAAGATCAAGAGGCTCTCCTAGGGCCAATCGTCCGCCGTCCACCGTCCGCGGCAGAAAGACGGCGGACGGCGGACATTAGCTTTAAGGTCTTCGCTATACTCCTTCGGAGATCATTTCACCTCAATCCTCAGCACCGTTCCCTCTGCCCCTACGATCCATCCCCGATTACCCTTGAAGAAGATGTCCAGAAGGGGTTTGTCGACCGGCGAGTCCTCTTTAACCCAGTTTTCCCCACCGTCCTCCGTCCTGATTATCAGCCCTTCGGACCCGACCGCCCACCCTCGCTTGGAGTCGATGAAGAAGACGCCGCGAAGGTGCCCGGCCACAGGAGCAGGTTGAAGCTGCCACCTTATCCCGCCGTTGGATGTGTGGATTATGACCCCATTTGCTCCGACCGCCCATCCCTCCTGGGGGGTTGGGAAATGAACGGCGAAGAGCGGCTCACGGGTTGGAGAGGGGGCGAGCTTCCACGTCACGCCACCATCGCGCGTGATCATTATCGTCCCTTTCTCCCCGACAGCGCATCCCCGCTCTTCGTCCGAGAACCAGACGCTCCAGAGGTGTTCTCCCTCGGGCGTCTCCTGCTTGGTCCAGGTCCTGCCGCTGTCCTGGGAGAAGATGACGTTGCCAAACCCTCCCACGGCCCAACATCTCCCTCTGAAGGCGATCACATCCAGTAGCCCCTGGCTTATACCGCTGGGCTCCTCGGCCCATCTTTTGCCGCCGTTATCGGTGTAGATCACCATGCCGTTTGAACCGACCGCCCATCCGTGTTTGGAATTGAGAAAAAAGACGGAATTAAATATGGAGGTCGGATCTTCCCCTGAACGCTGAACGGTCCATGTTTCGCCGCCGTCAGAGCTGGAGATCACGCTGCCCTGTGACCCCACAGCCCAAACATGTTTGCCGTCCGGGGAGTTAACTCCGTATAGATGGAACTCCGCTCCGGTTTGAACGGGGGTCCATGCTTTCGGCCATTCCTCCTTCTCGCATCCTAGAAACGCCGTCAGGATCGAAAAGACCGGGATCAGGATCAGATAACGATGCATACTCTACCTCCGTTTTTATACGCCTGCCGAGCTTAATTATAAAACGATAGGCTCGGAGTATCAAGTGAACCTCACGCCTGGAAAGTGTAAAATGAGGGATGACGTTAAAACAGGCAGGGGGTTGAAAAAGGGTTTCATCCCTGGTATCCTTAAAATAACATCCTTTATCATGCTCCGGAGGTGAAAAGATGGCTAAACAGAAAAATATATACAAAAAGCTCAGGAAGTCGGCGACGGAGGAGATCATAAGCTTTCTCATCAGAGGGATGTTGAGCAAGGACGAGATAAAATCGCTGGCTAATAAATGTGAGCTCAGATACGATGGCGTTCGAACCAGCACCGTCCCCGTCGATATCTTGATTGAAGATCTAGCCAAACGGTTCCTAGATGATCCCGATAGCGGGCTGAACATAACTAAATATCTACTGAAAAGAATCGAAAGAGACTCGTTAACCCTTTCAAATATGACGGTTAAGCAGATTAAAGAGAGATATCCCGTCGGAAAGGTCATGAACGAAGGACCTGAGAGGGGATCCGGTATGATCATGTCCATGTTGATAGATCCCAGAAAGGAGGTAAATGAATATGCCATCCAGCTCTATGAAAAGATCAGCGAGATCCTGGATGAAAGCGAGGAGGAGCTGGAGGATATTCTGGAGCAGTTGATCGATGAGGATGATGAGGATGAAGCCCAGATGAGGGATGATGAGACGAGCGAGATCGACGAGATCCTAATCGAGATAGAAAATCAGATGAGAGGGGGGAAGCTGATCAGAATAATCGATTCGTTTAAACCGCCTAAGGGGGTATCAGATGACGATCTCATGAGGGTTCGACTGCCTATAGCGTTGGCCACCGTCCTACTCCGCTACGGATATGATGAGTTCGCCAAAATCTTGGATAGGATGAGAGAACGGATCGAGGAGGACAGGAGGAAAGAGGAGATCCTGCAGGAGAAGGCCGAAAAGCTTCAGGAGAGATTGACCCAGCAAAGACATCTCTCGGATGAGATCGCCCGCGAAAGAGCTGATCTCAGAAGGAGGGTAACTCAGCTTGAGAGGAAGCTTGCAGCGCTCTCCGATCAGCAGAAGGAGGTGGAAAGGTTAAGGGCCAGATGTCATGAGCTTGAAAGGGAAAACCGAAAGATGGAGCACGATTTAAGGGAGATGGAGAGGATATCCCGTGAATACGAGGAGCTAAAGACCGAAAAGGCTAAGCTGGAGGTCGCGCTCAAGACCGTAGGCGAACAGCTTGAAAGGGAGAGAAGGGAGTATCAGGAGAGGATAAACGAGCTTCAATCCCATATCTCGCTTCTTCGGTCCCAGAGGGAGTCACTTTCAAAGGAGCTGAAACAGCTCAGGGAAACACGCCAGGCCCAGCCTAAACCACAAAGGGTCAAAAGGGATAAACCCAGGGTGGGGGTGTTCGTGGACGTCCAGAACATGTTCTATGCCGCCAGAGAAAACTACAACGGCAAGCTGGACTACGCAAAGCTGCTCGACGTGGTCGTCCGAGATAGAGTCCTGGTGACGGCCAACGCCTATGTGGTGTATAACCCCGAGATAGATCAATCCTCGTTTATATCCTTCCTGGAGTATCAGGGGTATAAGGTGAAGTCGAAGAACTTGACCGTCAGAAGCGACGGGTCCGCTAAAGGGAACTGGGATGTAGGCATGACCATAGACATCATATCGATGATAGACGATCTCGACGTGGTCGCTCTCGTCAGCGGCGACGGCGATTTCTGTCCTCTCGTCGAGATGCTCCAGAAAAACGGGATAGCGGTCGAGGTCTACGGCTTCGAACGGAACACCTCTATGGAGCTTAAAGGTCTGGCGGACGAATTCTACCCGATCTCAGGGGATATGGTCATAATCGATTGAACCGGAGGGGGAGATGGATATCCCGAAGCCTATCTACGTGATCCTGTGCCTTATCATACCGCTCGGATGGGGAGTGCTGACGGATTTTATATTCTCTCGGCTCGGCCTTCTGAAGGAGATAAAGGATGAGGATAGAGGAGATCAAAGCTGAGCTGAGCGATATTTTAGGGGTGAGAGTGCCGGAAGATCTGGAGAAGGAGATCGCCGACCAGCTTATCTCGG
>CAZHVH010000352.1:0-3997 GCA_964535855.1 uncultured bacterium | reverse complement strand
GTCTGATCGATCTGTGCTGTTTCGAGGATCAGGTTCTTCTCGATTTCGGAGAGCTGCACCTGTCTTTCCTGGTCGATCCGTGCCAGTTCAACCATCAACGTCTTTTCGATCTCCCTCTCCATAACGCCCTGTTCCTGAGCGATTTTCGCCTTAGCGACGCCCAGTTTCATCTCATATTCGGCCTCGGCGATCCGTTTTTCCATCTCGTATTGGAATACGGAGGTATCGGCTTCCCTTTCGGCGGCGTATATGGAGATGTTCTTCGCCTGATCGGCCTCCTTCCAGGCGAGATCCTGTCTCAGATCGAGTATTTGTTTCTGTGCTGTGACATCTATCTCCGTGATCTCAACCTCTCTCTCTTTGATGATCTTCTCCTTTAACATCTTCTGTTCCTGGGTGACCTCGGCGATATCCTTAAGTCCCTGGGCGTCGAATCGGTTGTTCGGATCATACGATTCGATGGGCGTCTGATCTATCCTCGTTATGGCGACGGTTTCGAGGGTCAATCCGTTCTCCAACAGGTCGTCCTTACACGCTTCCAGCACGGACTGTGCGAACTCGGCCCTTTTACGCAGCAGATCCTCTATCTTCATGGTGGCCGCGACGGCCCTCAAGGTGCCCTCCACCTTCGACTCGACGAGGTCTCGGAGCGTTTCAGGCGTCATTGCCCTCTCGCCGAGGCTCTGGGCCGCTCGAAGCACGTTCTCCTCTTCAGGCTCGACCCGGACATAGAAAACAGCCTCCACATCCGCCCTGTTAAAGTCCTCCGTTATGAGCGAGTCCGGTCCCTCACGCAGGATCTCTATTCGAACGGTGTTAAGGGAGATAGGTCTGAGCTCGTGTATGATAGTATTGACCCACATTCCGCCGGTGATGGTGACCTTGGCCTTTTTGCCTCCCGTTCGCACCAAGGCCTCGTCCGGTTTAGGGCGTCTGTATCTATAGACGACGGCAACGAAGGCGACGCCTGCCAACAGCGCCGCAAGCGGAGGGATCAGAAGAGAGCTGAGTGAGATCTCAAAGACGTATATGGCCAGGATCGTCGAGATTATGACGATCGGAACCATCAATATGGCTATGATAAGCCGCATCGTATCCTCCCCGTTTCTATATCACACCGGACAGGCTTTGAGAAGAATAGCCGTAGCCGATTGAAACTCCAGTTTGCCTTCTGGCAAGCCTTATCCTCTGTCTGGGTGAGGTCTGCCAGGCAAGGCTGATAAGGTAACATAGCACATTCTCTATGAAGGGCTTTGCCGCTTCCGCCCTCTTGGCGTCACGGGTATCGAGAGCGAATCCGACGTAATACCCGTTGCCCCATTTAAGCCTGAAAGAGACGGGCTCTTTCTTCTCATCATCTCTCCGGGCTAAGATCGCATACCTCCAGTCCCTCGTTATCCAATGATCATCGGTATACAGGGCGTTGAGATCTACCTGATTCGGCCAGGAGAACATGCCCGTCTTCAATCCCTCGTCCGTCACCTTGACGTTTACGTCCTCCGAGTTGACGACCGTTATGGGATGACGGTGCACAGGGAGCCATCCGCCTCTCCACCCCTGCCCCTCAACGATGTTGTCGTCCATGGCCGAACTCCATACGATCCCACCTCTGGCGACGAAATCCTGTATCATCTGCTCGGCGTCCTCCAGGAAGTATTCCCTATCATGTCCGGAGGCGTTCCACGTGAGCCATATGATATCGAAATTGTCCAGATTGATCGTCGAAAGGCTGATCGCCCTATTAGGATCGCCATGGTTCTCCCTATTTGGGTTGACCATCACGAAAGTATAATCGATCTTGCTTCCCTGGACCTCCTTCAGGGAAGCCAGGATGCCAGGCTCCTGCGAGCGGGTATCCCCTTCCACGACCAGAACGTTGAACTGCCCTTCGGGCAATATCTTCACCGAGGAGATCACATCGCCGAACCGCTCCGGTATCATATGGAGGTTCATGATCTCCTTATAAAACTCGCGCGGGTTGAGCTCGATCGTCATATATCTGCCCTGAAAATACTGCCTCTCGAAGAACAGGACTCTACATCCCTTGAAGGGGAAGTTCGGTCCTCTCTGTATCCTCAGGGAGGATATGGCGTTATTGAGCCCTATATCTCTGGCATCGCCGACGTCTCGCAGGATGATATTCCTGGGACCTCTGTATTCCGAATCCCTGTACACCTCAACTATAACCGGTATCAGGCCGTAATCGGGAGCTGTCGGCGGCATGGAGGGGGAGAAGGAAACGGAGGAGATACGGTTGCCGAAATTATATGGGGTGGTGTGTATATCGGGATAAAAGCCCGGCGGGAGCACTATGTAGCGGCCCTGATAGTTGGGATGTTCGTAAAAGACCGCCTTGAAGTTCGGCGCTGTGGCGAAGCTCGGTCCCCTGTAGATCCTAACCGAGGATATTATGTTATCTGCTCCCAGCTCGGCGAGATGCGGTACAGAATCGACTATCGTGACCTTCTTCCCCCTGAAGAAGGGATGTTCATATGCCTCGACTATCAGCCTCGGTGAAAGCGGCATACCGTATCACCCCTCACATAAGCTGTCTGAGGCTCTGGAACCTCTGAAGCTCTCTCTGCGACCTCTGCAACGGCGACATGGCGGCTACCTGAGTGGGTTGAGCTACCATCGGCTGTTGCATTGTGGCCCCGTATATGCCCGTGCCGGCCTCGGTCTTTCTGCGGAAGATCCTGAAGTAGTCGAACCGCGTGATCGTCGGAGGGATATTGCCCGGCGCCAAGGCGTGTAATCCGACCCACACCGGATTACCCATACCCACGTTGGTGGTGCCGCACATCATCCAGTTCACTCCGTCGGCGCTGGCATAGCCAGTGAACTGATTGCCCGAACGCTCTATCCTTAAGTACACCTGCTTGGCCCTCTGCAGCCCCGGGGCGCGCCCGACGAGCTGATAGATCCTGTTGATGTGGCGCTCGAACCTCACGTCCCCTCTGAACGCATGCGGCCCAGAGGTTTTCTCCAGCCGAAGGAACGCGTTCTCATCCTTCCAGACCAACAGTCCCCCATGCTCCCGAAGCTGGGGTGTGACCGGTATCCTCGTCTCGATGGCGAAATCACCTGAGATGCGCTGTATGAGCCTCGGAGCCGTCATGTCTCCTCCGCGTCCGTTCGGCCCCCACCATAGATCCTGACCGGGCTCGGCCCTCATAACTAGATAACCCTGTCTCGCCGACCACGATCCTCCGCCGTTCGGATCGACCCATCTCCACACGGGGTTCATCTGCTCGCCGTCGAACTCATCCTGGAAGACCAGCACGTTGAACTGGGAGGAGGAGGTCCAACCTTCGATCCTGATCGAGGATATCAGGTTTCCGAAGCTCTGGGGCAGCAGGGACAGATCCGGTATCTCCTTGCGAAAGTCAGTTGGACGCATCACTATCGGCAACTGCGCCCCCTCGAAATCTATATGCTCGTAAAGTATGACCCTGGCGCCCTGAGGTGGGAAATTCGGGCCCTTGTAGATCCGGATTGAGGAGATGTTATCCTGCATCCCGATATCCCGCGTGAACCTGATGTCCCTCAAAACCAGAGCTCGTCTGCCCTGGAAATTCGGGGCGGTGAAGACCTCAACTATGAGTGGGATCGTTCCGAACTCCGGTCCCGCCGTGTCAAGGGCGGGCCCAAAGCTTATCGATGAGATCCTATCTCCGAAATTATACGCCACATCATGAAGGTTTGGGTAATACCCGGGGCCGAGTATCAGCCTCCGCCCCTGAAAGTTTATGTGCTCGTGGAAGATGACCTTGTAATTCGGGCTCTGTCTGAAGTTGGGGCCCTTATAGACTATACATGAGGAGATGTTATCCTGGAAGCCTATATCGCCCGTGAATCTGACGGGCGCCACCACCCAGCCGCGTCTTCCCTGAAAGTTAACGTGCTCGAATATCTCAACCACCAACCTCGGAACGGTTGGAATCGTTGGCGGCGGTGTGCTTATATATCTCGGCGCATATCCCTGTTGTCTTTGAAC
>CAZHVH010000351.1:0-4016 GCA_964535855.1 uncultured bacterium | reverse complement strand
ATGATCGGGCGGATATCCGCCGAAGATGTGTTTTCCCCTATCGATCTGCCGCCTTTTGATCGAAGCACGATGGATGGATATGCGGTCATCGCCGGGGATACCTTCGGCGCCTCACCAGGACTGCCTGCTTATCTGAAGTTGATAGGCGAGGTGAAGATGGGCGAGGAACCCGGGATTACGCTCTCAAAAGGTGAGGCGGTCAGGATCTCAACAGGGGGGATGCTACCGAAAGGAGCGGACGCCGTGGTCATGTTAGAGCATACCGATTTGATCGGTGGAAACATGGTGGAAGTCATCAGGCCGGTCTCGCCGTGGGAGAACGTCACCAGGCGCGGCGATGACGTCAAGAAGGGCGAGATATTGCTCCCAAGGGGTAAGAAGGTTCGGCCGCAGGATATCGCCGCACTTGCGGGAGCAGGGATAACCTCGATCTCCGTCTACCGCCGTCCAGTTGTGGCCATCATCCCCACCGGGGACGAGATCATCCCTCCCGATGCGGATATTCGCCTCGGACAGATCAGGGATATGAACTCCTATTCGCTCGCCGCCTTATGTCGCCTGGAGGGAGCCGAGCCGGTTAACTTCCCGATCGTCCGTGATCTCTTCCATGAGCTAGAGGATGCGCTTCAAAAGGCGCTGTGTCGATCCGATATGGTTCTGATATCCGGCGGCAGCTCGGTAGGCGCTCGGGATGTGACGCTCGATGTGATAGATTCCCTGCCTGACTCTAAGGTTCACGTCCACGGCGTGTCCATTCGTCCCGGGAAACCCGTGATCATCGCCACGGCCGGTGATAAAATCATATTCGGCATCCCCGGCAATCCCGTCTCGGCCATCATATGTTTCGCTCTGTTCGTCAAACGGGCTATAGCCCGGCTTTCGGGGAGGCGGGAGCGCACGGCGGAGAAGCTCAGCCGAACGGAGGCGATCTTGAAGACCAACTGCCCAGCCGATCCGGGCCGTGAAAACTACATCCCAGTTCAACTTGAGGAGGGAGAGGGAGGGGAGATTCTAGCTCTGCCGCTGATCGGCTCGTCCGGCACGATCTCCATCCTCACCCGAGCCGATGGATTGATCCGAATCCCGATGGGCGTCGAGGGACTAGAGCCCTGTGAGAAGGTGGAGGTGATCAGGATATGAGGAAGAGATATCTCGCCAGAAAACCGCTTGATGAGGCGCTGAGGATCTTCCTGAACCACCCCGCATGTTCTCGTCTCTCTCCCCCCGAGTCGATTCCTACCTGGCAATCCCTCGGTAGGATTACGGCGGAGCCGGTATACGCCGTCATATCCTCTCCGCCATATCACTGTGCCGCGATGGACGGCATCTCGTTGAGGGCATCCGATACCTTCGGGGCTTCGGACGCGAACCCGGTCAGAGTTCCGCCCGAGGGATACCATCAGATCGACACCGGCGATCCGATCCCCGAAGGGGATGATGCCGTGGTGATGGCTGAGGAGATAAGGGAACTTGAAGGAGGATGGGTTGAGCTGAGATCGGCTGCTAGGCCGTGGCAACACGTCAGAATGGCCGGCGAAGATGTGGTGGCTACCGAGATGATCCTGCCCAGAGGACATAAGATCCGCCCTGTGGACGTCTCAGCGATGCTCTCCTGTGGCGTGCGATCCCTCACCGTGAGGGCCAAACCCCGTGTGGCACTTATTCCCACGGGAGATGAGTTGGTCTCGGCAGAGGAGGAGCTGAGCACTGAGGAGCTTTACGGAAAGGTGATCGAGACGAACTCGTACATGCTGGCTGGCATGATAGAGAAATGGGGCGGCGAGCCGGTCAGGTTTAAACCCGTCCCGGACGATCCCGATGCCATAAAGGAGGCGATTCTCAAAGCGGTGGGGGAGTTCGACCTTGTGGCAGTCAACGCCGGTTCATCTGCCGGCAGGGAGGATTACGTGCCAAAGGTTATATCCGACCTTGGCGAGCTTCTGGTGCACGGGGTGGATATCATGCCGGGAAAGCCGGTGGCGCTGGGAGTGGTGCAGGATAGACCCGTGATCGGGGTGCCAGGATATCCGGTCTCAGCTTATGTGGCCTTCGAGATGTTCGTCAAACCCCTTATCTCGAGGATGCTCGGCATCGCCTCACCTCGACCACGGATCATCCGGGCGCTCGCTGGTCGGAGGATAGCATCGAGGGCCGGCATGGAGGAGTTCATAAGGGTTAAGCTGGGGAAGGTAGGTTCCAAGCTTGTGCTCGTCCCGATCGCACGGGGGGCCGGTGTCATATCATCCCTCGTCAGAGCTGACGGGATCGTCAGGATACCCTCCCACCTTGAAGGGGTCGATCAGGGACAGGAACTCGAGGTGGAGCTGATCAGGGAGGTGGAGGAGATAGAAAACACACTCTCCATTGTGGGCAGCCACGACATGACCCTCGATCTGATAGGCGATGAGATGAGGCGACGATGGCCTGAGGTCTCCGTCTCCTCGGCCCACGTGGGAAGTCTTGCAGGTCTGGTTGCCCTGCGCAGGGGTGAATGTCATGCCGCCGGGACACACCTCCTCGACGAGGAAACGGGAGAGTATAACGTCAGCTATATCCGAAGGCTCTTCCCCGATGGTGGAATCGCCCTGATCAACCTCGTCTACAGGCAACAGGGGCTCATCGTCCGCAGGGGAAACCCGAAGGGGATCAGGTCTTTTGAGGATCTGAGGCGGAAGGACGTGAGGTTCGTCAACCGCCAGCCAGGGTCGGGAACAAGGGTGCTTCTGGATTATGAGCTCAGAAAGATCGGTATTCCCCCTGATGAGATCGACGGATATGAAAACGAGCTTTTCACCCATCTGGCGGTGGCGGCCGCCGTGAAGGACGGCGTGGCCGATGTGGGATTGGGCATATCGGCCGCCGCAAAGGCATTGGATCTGGATTTCATCCCTGTCGCCGAGGAGAGATACGATCTGGCCATACCGGAGCGTTACCTTGAGGACCGGCTTATATCCAGGATGATCGAGACCATACGGTCGGAGGAGTTTAAGCGTCGAGTGGAGACTCTGGGGGGGTATGATACACGGAGCACAGGAGAAAGGATGTTCTGAAAATTGAAGCTCAGCTCGGTTTCAATTATAATCAGGTGGTATCTTCGCGGCCTCTGCCGCAGGCTGAGAAAGGTCAGGAAAATACAGAACATATGGGGAGGTAAGATGAAGGTCAAAATAGGTGTGATCGGCGGCAGCGGTTTTTATGAGATGGAGGGGTTAACCGATATGGAGGAGATCGATCTCGATACCCCATTCGGCAGACCGAGCGATAGGATAGTCATCGGCACGCTGGAGGGGAAAAAGGTGGCCTTTCTGCCCCGCCACGGCAGGGGGCACAGAATACTTCCCTCCGAGCTGAACGTCAGAGCTAACATCTACGCCCTTAAAAGCCTGGGGGTCGAATGGCTCATATCCGTCAGCGCCGTCGGCAGCCTCAGGGAGGAGATCAAGCCTCGCGATTTCGTCGTGCCCGATCAGATATTTGACAACACCAAGGGCAGGAAAAGCACCTTCTTCGGGGAGGGGATGGCGGTTCACGTGGCCATGGCCGACCCCTTCTGCCCTGTCCTGCGCGGGATACTGGTTCAAAGCGCAAAGGAACGTGGCGTCACGGTGCACGATGGAGGAACCTACATCTGCATGGAGGGGCCGCAGTTTTCCACGAGAGCCGAATCTGAGGTTTACAGAAAGCTGGGCTTCGACGTCATAGGTATGACCGCCATACCGGAGGCGAAGCTCGCCAGAGAGGCCGAGATGTGCTATGCTATATTGGCCTGCGTGACCGATTACGACTGCTGGCACCCTGAACATGAGGAGGTCACGGCGGAGATGATACTCTCAAACCTGCTCGCCAACGTGGAACACGCCAAGGCGGTCGTCAAAAGAGCTGTAGCGCTTGTACCCGAGGAGAGGACCGGTTGTGACTGTTCCAGAGCGCTGGAAAAGGCGATAGCAACTCGACCGGACGCCATCCCATACGAAACCAAACGTAAGCTCTCTCTGCTTATCGGGAAATATATAAAA